>CAZYTI010000177.1:0-7472 GCA_964650065.1 uncultured bacterium | reverse complement strand
AGAAGAATTTAAGGCGCTTTTCGATATGGGAGAGGAAAAAGGTACTTTGGATACTTCAGAAAGGGAGATGATCCATTCCATATTTGAGTTTCGTGACACAATGGTCAAAGAGGTCATGGTTCCCAGGATAGACATGGTTTGCGTTGAAACAAACACACCGATCGATGCTATTCTGGATCTGGTAAGAGAAAAAGGGCATTCTCGGATACCTGTTTATGATGAAAAAGTCGATAATATCGTGGGAATACTTTTTGTTAAGGATTTATTGCCTTATATGAAAGGTAAGAAGGAGATTCCGGGATTACTCGATCTCGTACGTAAAACTTATTTCGTGCCTGAGAGCAAAATGATCGATGAACTTATGAGAGAATTTCAGAGAGAGCGGATTCACATGGCGATTGTGGTAGATGAGTACGGCGGTACTGCAGGTCTCATTACCCTTGAGGACGTGATCGAGGAAATCGTTGGTGAAATTCGTGATGAGTACGATAAGGAAACGCCTCTTATACGACAAGTCGAAGATAACGAGTGGCTTATTGATGGTAAGATCGACATCGAAGATCTCAATGACCAGCTGAATTTGAATATTCCCACCGAGGAGGATTACGAGAGTCTGGGTGGCTTTATCTTTAGCTTAATGGGAAGAATACCCAGTGAAAAGGAAGAGCTGGAGTATCAGAATTATATGCTGATCATCGAAAAGGTACAAAAGCAGAGAATTAAAAAAGTGAGGATGATACAGGGGCCATCTGGGCAACAGGATAAATTGGAATAGATTTTGAAAAAACCTTCCCGAGGCTTGTTAAATCTCACCCCCCCTCAAATGATCATATTGAGTTTTGCCACTATCATTATAGTGGGTAGTATTCTGCTCTGTCTTCCTTGGGCGACGGTGGGGCCTCGCCTGTCCATAGTGGATGGATTGTTTACAGCGGTATCCGCCACGTGTGTGACAGGATTGACCGTGGTGAATATTAGTACCGAATTCACACCATTCGGACAGTGGGTTGTCCTGGTTCTCATACAGTTGGGAGGATTGGGAATCATGACCTTTTCAACTTTTTTCCTCTACTTGTTGGGGAGGAGGGTGTCCATTCGAGGGCGTGATGTTATTGGTACCACTCTTTCTCACCGGCCGGTCCAGGATATCGCTTTACTCCTGCGTAAAATCATGGTGATCGTATTCCTCGTCGAGGGTGTTGGTGTTATTTTTCTTACTCTGGCCTGGTCAAGATATTATTCATTTCCGAGAGCGATATACCATGGTATTTTTCACTCCGTTTCCGCATTTTGTAACGCAGGATTCAGTCTGTATGGCGACAGTTTTGAAAGATTCCAATTAGATCCGGTAATAAACTTTATCACCATGGGTTTAATCGTGGTCGGTGGGTTGGGTTTTATTGTCCTGCTGGACCTCAAAAATCTCAGGCATGGTCCGAGAATGGGATTCCAAAAGTTTTCCTTCCATTCGAAAGTGGTTATTACGGTTACTTTCTTCCTCATCGTATTCGGAACACTCTTTATTTTCTGGGCAGAGAGAGGCCATGCTTTCCAGCAACTCAAGCCGAGGGAAGGTTTCTTAACAGCGCTCTTTCAATCGATTACGGCCAGGACTGCAGGTTTTAATACAATTCCCATCGATTCCTTGACCAATGGGGTTTGTTTTGTTATTATGCTTTTCATGTTCATTGGGGCTGCACCCGGGTCCTGTGCCGGGGGGGTGAAAGTCACGACTCTTGGAATTCTTCTGGCGATAACTGTGTCCCGCATCCGTGGTCGTGATGAACCGCAGCTTTTTCTTCGATCGATTCCGAGGGATACGGCGGGGAAGGTGTTGACAATCGTTTTGAGCTCAGTTTTAATCATCTGTATTGTTTTCATGTGCCTTTTATTAACAGAGGATCATGCGGCTTCACCTGTCGAAAGTCGAGAACAATTCATCAATCTGATTTTTGAAGCTATCTCTGCCTTCGGGACGGTGGGACTCTCCATGGGAGTGACTCCGCAATTAACCGTTGCTGGAAGATTGCTGATAATCCTGTTGATGTTTGTGGGGCGGTTGGGTCCTTTGACGATGGCGGTCGCTTTAACGCGAATCGGTCCCAGGGGGCGCTACCGATATGCCAAGGGGGAGATAATGGTTGGATAGTTGAAATTTGTTTTTTGGGATTTCTTCGTTACATTATAATATATAGAAGAAATAGACCGCTTCGAAGGAGGTTGCCCTTGAGAAGTTTCGCCATTATTGGCATGAGCAGTTTTGGTTCATTCCTGGCCCGTGATCTGGCCCGGGAAGGCGTGGAGGTCATGGCCATCGATTTGGATGATGAAAAAATAGAAAAGATCAAACATCTGGTCCCCAAGGCGGTCATTGCCGATGCTACTGACAGGGCGACTTTAGAGGCGTTGGGTCTGGATGATCTGGATGGTGTAGTGGTGAGCCTGGGACAAATCGAATCCAGCGTCCTGACAACCCTTCACTTGAAAGAAATCAAGATCAAGCGGATCATATCCAAAGCCTTGAGTGAAGAGCATGGTAAAATTCTAGAAATGGTCGGAGCGACAGAAGTCATTTTTCCTGAAAAAGACATGGCACTGAAAGTATCCAGGACCTTAATCCATGAAAATATTTTAGATCACGTCCCCCTGGCAGAGGGATATAGTATTATTGAAATAACGCCTCCATCATCGTTTATTGGAAAATCATTGGGAGAACTGAGCCTTAGAAGGGATTTCGGTGTGCAGGTAATCGTTGTGAAAGAGACTGTTCCAGAAAAAGTCGTGTTGGTGCCCACCGCCGATTATGTGATCAAAGAGAGTGATGTCCTGATTATCATGGGGAGAGATGACGATTTGAAAAAGACACAGGATTTATAATTTAAAAAACCTTTGATTTTATTCGTAAATTTATGTACCTTAAGTCATTATTTATGCGAGAGTGGCGGAACTGGTAGACGCGCTAGATTTAGGATCTAGTGTCCTCCGGACGTGTGGGTTCGAGTCCCTCCTCTCGCACGAGTTGGTGACTGGTGAGTAGTGAGTTGTGAGTGGTAAAAAAAGTAAACGGTGAACGGTGAACAGTAAACGGTGAACGGAAGGGGGTAAACCCCGGTTGTTTCCGATCCTTTTCGGAATCACCGGGTGTTTGGGGGGTAGGGAGAAGGTGAACGGTAAGTAGTAAAACGGTGAACAAATAGTCAATAATGAACGAAAAATGATCAGAGAGCTAATCTTCAGACGTCATGACTACTCACCAATCACGACTCACCACTCACATTCTCGACAACCCGTCAACTGTAGGCAGGAGTATTTTACAGTCGATAATTGTTAATATAAATAATATTTTTTGGAGTTAATCTTTGAAAACAACAGTGATTGAAACAGGAGCATGTAAGAGAGAGATCGATGTTGAATTGAATGAGGATGAGGTCAAACCCTTCATAGAAAAAGCGTATCAGTCTTATCAGAAGAAGATCCACATCGATGGATTTCGAAAAGGCAAGGTCCCTATTTCGTTGATTAAGAAACGCTTTGGTGAAGCCATCAAGGCTGAGGTGGCGGACGAAGTGATTCAAGCTTATTTTAAGAAGGCCATCGAAGAGGAGAACTTGGAGACGATTGCTCCTGGGACGGTTCAGGAGGTCTCCTTCGAGGAAGGAAAACCCTTTCATTTTAAAGCGGAAGTAGAAATCGAACCCGAAGTTGAAGTCACCGATTATAAGGACTTCAAGGTTGATAAAGATATTATGAAGGTGACCAAGGAAGATGTGCAAAGAACGCTGGATGTGCTTCAGGAGCAGAGGGCCGAAAAGCGTGAGGTAGAGGGAGGTGCTGAAGTGGGCCATCTCGTTGAGGGCGATATTCAAGCGCTGGATTCCTCGGGTGTTCCCATTATAGGTGAAAAATGGGAAAATTCGGTTATCGAATTGGGCTCGGCTCCCCTGGGAGATATTGTCCAGGATCAATTGTTGGGCACCGGAAAGGGTGAAGAAAAAAGATTCAAACTCGTCCAATCCGTGCCGGAAGAAGGCGGGAATGTTCAGAATCAGGAGAGCCATTACAGCATCAACGTGACATCGGTGAAAGAAAAAATACTGCCGAAACTGGATGACGATTTTGCCAAAGCCCTGGGAGATTTTCAGACGTTCTCGGATCTCGAAGATAGCATTTTACAAAATATTAAGGTTCAGAGAGAGGATGCTGAACGGTTGTTGCATCGCCGGATTGCCGATGAGATTCTCAAGCGAAACGATTTTGAAGTCCCCCCGACCATGATCGAAAATCTCCTCCAATCGTCCTGGGATGAATACCAAAAACGACCCGATAAAGAGATGGACGAGGACAAATTCAAGGAGGAAAATCGGGCTTCGGCCTTGTGGAGCATCAAATGGCATCTCATCGAAAAGAAACTGATGGAGTTGGAAAATATTCAGGTCACCGACCAGGAAGTGAGCGATGAAATAGACAAGATCGTAGAGGCATCTCCAAAACAGGGAAAGAAGATCCAGACTCAGTTTAAGGATGCCAAACGCAGAGAACGTTTGAAAGAGAATATCTCCCAGCGGAAGCTCATGGATGCTTTGAAGGGACAAATAAAAATAAAAGAAGTGGTGATTAAAAAGCCGAAGGAGGGGAAGCCCTCCATCATCACGTAGGCTGCTAGTTACTTGTTACTGGTTACTGGCCCCTTGTTAAATAATGAGCATAATTTTCAATTAACCTTGAACAGGCAACTTTGGAACCTTGAACCGGAATAGTTTCGTATATTGTGTGAATTTGAAATGTTTGAATGATTTACTATCAACCAGTAACCAGAAGCCAGTAACATTCTAAAGTATGCGTAAATTGGAAAACTTTATTCAAATCGTAATCATCCAAAAGATTATAAACCTTAGGAGAAAGAATGAGCTTAGTACCTATTGTAGTCGAACAGTCCGGCCGTGGTGAAAGGGCATATGATATTTTTTCCCGTCTGCTAAAGGAGAGGATCATTTTTATCGGGGCGGGGATCGATGACGGTGTGGCCAGCCTGGTCATCGCCCAGTTGTTGTTTTTGGAAGCGGAGGATCCTGAAAAGGATATTTTCTTTTATCTCAATACGCCGGGGGGTTATGTTTCTTCCGGACTGGCCATATACGACACGATGCAGTACGTGCGTCCCGATGTGGCAACCATCTGTATGGGACAGGCTTCCAGTATGGGTGCCCTCATGCTGGCTGCGGGTGCGAAAGGGAAGCGTTCAGCCTTACCGCATGCCCGGATAATGATACACCAGCCTTTGGGTGGAGCCCAGGGACAGGCTACCGATATCGAGATCCAGACACGAGAGATCCTCACACTGAGAGATCGGTTGAACCGTATTCTATCGAGCCATACGGGTCAAGCTCTGAGTAAGATCGAAAAGGATACCGACAGGAACTTTTTTATGTCGGCTGAAGAGGCCAAGACCTATGGCCTCATCGATGAAGTCCTCATGCGCAAGACGAAAGCTAAGGGTAAGAAAGGAGATAAATAGGTTTGGAACGGCAATACGTTTGTTCTTTCTGCGGCAGATCTTCTGACGAGGTCGATGCCATGGTTACCGGGCCCGGTGTCAACATATGCAACGAATGTGTCCGTTATGCCGAAGAGATCATTCGATCGGATATGGCCCGCCGATCCTTGAAATTGGTCCATCCGGTTCCTACGCCTTCGGCAATTAAGGGTGAATTGGACAACTTTGTCATCGGTCAGGATGAAGCCAAAAAAACCATTGCCGTTGCCGTTTACAATCATTACAAACGGATCAATGACGAAGAACCGGTCGGTGATGTGGAATTGGAGAAGAGTAATATTCTCCTGATCGGCCCAACGGGTACCGGCAAGACTTTGCTGGCCCAGACTCTGGCCAAATTCCTTCAGGTTCCCTTTGCTATTGCTGATGCCACTACATTGACAGAATCCGGATATGTGGGCGAGGATGTGGAAAATGTGCTAGTCAGGTTGCTTCACGCAGCAGATTATCGATTGGAGCAAGCCGAGCGGGGAATCGTCTATGTGGATGAGATAGACAAGATTGCCAGGAAAGAGGAAAGCTCTTCAATTACGAGGGATGTGTCCGGTGAAGGTGTTCAGCAGGGATTGTTGAAATTGTTGGAGGGATCCATCGTCTCTGTGCCTCCCAAAGGGGGACGGAAGCACCCCGAACAGAGTTTGATCAATGTGAATACCAAAGACATTCTTTTTATATGCGGCGGATCCTTTGAGGACCTGGAAAAGATCATCGCCCGGCGCATTGGAAAAAAGGTCATCGGATTTGGTGCGGAAAACCTTCGGAAACGGGACCTCGCCCTGGGCGAAATCCTCAGGCAGATCGAGCCCGACGATCTCCTGCGTTTCGGTCTGATTCCGGAACTCATCGGAAGACTGCCCATCGTGAGTACCCTGGATGAGTTGGGCGAGGAAGCACTCCAGCGTATTCTGTTAGAGCCTAAAAATGCCCTGGTGAAACAGTACCACCGTCTCTTCGATATGGACGACATTCATCTGGAGTTTAAAGATGAGGCTCTGCGGGCCATTGTCAAAAAAGCTGTGAAGAAGAAGACCGGTGCCAGGGCCCTGCGATCCATCATGGAACAAGCCATGCTGGATATCATGTTTGAACTGCCGTCCATGGAGGGTGTCCAGGAGTGTACCATCACCAGGGATGTTATTCTGAAGAAGAAGAAGCCTCTGTATCGGTATGCCAAAGATGAGAGAAAGCGAGCCAGTGCGTGATACTGGTTTCTGTGGGTTGGATATTGGTTTCCGGTTACTTGATATTATTCCTCGTTATTCAGTTTCTTCATTATAATATAGTCCCGTTTATTTTTCTGAAATGATAAAGCCAAGGGTGATGCCCTTGGCTTTTGCGTTTTGAGATTTTACTCCTGCAAATTTAGATTGGTTTAATTTCTCACGCTATCTTTATGTTGCGCCCTTACAGTGCTTATTGAATTTTTTAATGTTTTCCCGGGGCGAAGCCCTGGGCTGTTACATGTCGCCCCTTCGGGGCTTGGGATTTTATTAAATTAAATGATAATAATATTGTTAGACGACTATTACTTTTTACATATGAATGAATTCCACGAGGAATATTGGTATTCCAAAAATTGTTTGCATTTTTACGCCCCGAAGGGGCATAATATGATAGCTCAGGGCAACGCCCTGAGAAACCATGCCAAAAGCACCAAGCCCTGTAAGGGCGCAATATGAGGGTGAAAATATAAAATAATACATGTCCAGAATTCTTGACACGTATTGTCAATTTTTTAATCTTTTTAAAGGTTATTGTGGAGTTATATAATAACATCATTATTTATAATGTGTTAATAAATATCTTACCATTCATTAATATGTGTGGAATGTGGGTAGAAATGGGTAAGTTTCTTAGATTTAGAATCACTAGTGTCCTAATATTAGTTAAATAAATTCAACTGGTTATGAAACAGGTT
>CAZYTI010000176.1:232-7478 GCA_964650065.1 uncultured bacterium | reverse complement strand
GATTGGGCGTTAAGTCAGGTTTCCCCGCCTCCCAATCATCCCAACCTGCCTTGAACTGGTTGTATTTACCGATCATCTCAAAGTACTGTTGGGTTTTCGTCTCTGGCAGACTGTGGGTATAATGGGGCAACTCTGCCACGGCCAGACGAAGCTGATCCAGATACATCGGGTAATTGTCAGAGGTCACGCCGGTGATACCTACTTGCCCGGCCAGATGCGTCCAGTATTCGGGTTCACTCCAGTGGGTGTTGGCATAATCGTGAAAAGTATCTTCCCACTCCTGCCCTTTGCTCGTATATCGAGAATATCCCACCCAAAGCGCAACTTCCACACCCAAAAATATGCTACCCTTTAACCAGGAACCTGCATAGAACTCTCCGGTACCCGGTACCAGGGCAGACAGAAGAATGCCGACGACCGGTTTCTTGGTACTCATATGGATCGCCGTCTGGTCCTGAATCACCCCATGATGATCCAGTCTGATTGTTGAGTTCAGCATGAGGTTCCGTAATTCCGTAGCCCGCTTCAGATCCGAGTGAACGCCTTCTTTCATGATCACTTGTCCTACAAGGGAATAATTAATGAACAATAAGCAAAATGGTAGAACGCATAAAATCCTTAATTTCATTGATTCCTCCCTGAATAACGTACTTTTTTTCAATCAAGAAAATCGAACAGAATCCCGAAATAGATTCGCCATTCATTTCCATATTTCAGATCCCTATGGATAAAAGTGTCCAATCCATAGGCCGTATCCACAAAAAGACTCATGGGATAACTGTAAAAGGAAACGAGCCCCAACCGCATCTGAACACCAAGGGTTCGTTTCCATTGGGAAAAATCCACTTTACCCTGGTTCCAGGCGTTTCCGGCATCCCCGTAAAAAGAGAGGTAGAGCTTATCAAACTGAAGGAAGAGCATACGGAATCCCATGTTGCGGAACACCGGAATCCGATAGGCCAACCCCGCATGTAACAGCTTCCTCCCCTCAATGCTGTAGTACGGATATCCCTTCATCCCATCGAGTCCACCGCCAAAAAAGTGATAAAAACTGGGAACCGTCTGGTCTATGACTCCGCCTCGGAATCGGAGGGCCAGGCTGTGATCTTTGAAGAGACCCGGTAAATATTCACGCCAATCCAGGAAAATCTGCTCATAAGTATGGCGGCTGTAGATGTCGATGGGCGTTCCATGCTTTTCGCTCACCCCCGCTGAATCGCCATAACTTTGCCATGCCCGGTCCACTTCCAGGGTGATCATCCGACCTCGATCTGGTGCGATGGAAGATGTCGTTGAAGGTGGAATGTTACGATGGGACCACTTCAATTTCACCATGCGGCCACGATGATAGGTGGAAGTAAACTTACCAAATACGTTTTGGTAGGGAAATTCTCCCGATCCGGCATAGCTGTAACGACTGTATATGAAGGCCGTACGAAGGGTATTGACATCATCCAGCTTCCAATCTGCTCCGAGATCGACTTCCATGAGATTATAACGGAGCTTGAAATGGGCATCGATTTCATCAATCGTGACATGTCTCATCTGCTGATAGGCTTCAAGAAACAGGGTTGGATAGAATCGTCGATACTCAAATATCGCAAAAAGATCAGTGTCGAATAATCCATTGACAGCAACACCCCCCAACAGGAACACCTTATCCAGAAAATCACTTCCGTAAAAATAGGTCCCCACCTTCATCTTCTGTGGAAAATCCATCATGATCCGAGGTAAAAATGCTATTTTTGAATAGATGGGCTTGTAAGGTCGTGATTCATACTCGGGCACATCCCTGTCATCATAATTGGCAATATCCCATCCTGTTGATTCCCAGTCCTCTGAAATTCGGATGTAGGGACTCCGGTAACCGGTTTCCTCGGGGGGAATGTCTGTGAAAGCATCGAAAATAACGATCTTATATCCATTCGATTGAAAGTAAGAACAGACCATCTGCCCTTCCCCGTTGACCGATGGCATGAAGGCACCACCCAGGACATGGGTCAATTGCTGGCTCTCACCCCTGTCGAGATCCAGCCGATAGATGTTAAAAATACCCGTGGCATCACTGCTGTAATAAATACACTTCCCCTCGGCATCAGGAAAAGGATCCCGTTCGTCATGTTCCGTTTGCAACAAATAGGCCAGATCCGAACCGTCCGAATCGATGACGGCAATATCTCTCCCCCCCTTTTCACCCGACAAACCGAAAACGATACGGTTTTCCTCTGCCATCCAACGGGGAGCGTACACCTGTTCTCCATGCTCGAAGGATGTGATCTTTCTGAAATTTTTGCCGTCGGTCCCGATAACGGCCAGATTCGAGGTCCCATCCTGCTCCACAACACATACCAGACGTTGTCCGTCTCTCGACCAATCGGGTTGCCGCGCCCGGATGAATCGTGTTAATCGTTTCTCTTTTCCGTTTCTTAAATCATAAATAAAGAGATCATAATAATGAGATCCCTGAAGTGTTTTCATTTTCTTTTTGGCGTACGCGAGTCTTGATCCATCGGGAGACCAGGAGACAGATGAGGACACGCCTGTTTTCAGCTGTCGATGTTTACCTGTTTTGAGGTCCACCAAACGAAGAGACAACAGGGACAGATAGTCTCTCCCCCTGTTGGTCAAATATGCCACCTGCATACCGTCAGGAGAAAAAACAGGATGAAAATTGGCTATCCCTTTTTCTTCCAAATATCTCATTGGAATTTGATGTTTCCGTATTTGTTTAGTCGCCTGAGTGTAACCATTGAGTAGCCATTGGGACCATTCCGCGTGAATGTCTTTCTCGTTGGTCTGAAGATGTGTCTTCAACGCACCATTAAAAGTGATTCGCCATGGTTTTTTTAGCGATCTTACCAGATCGGGCAACACCCTCTCACCATATTTATGGGTCATGTAGAGGGTCAATGCATACCCCTGGTTATAGACACGTTCATTTCCCAGACTGTTCTTCCCAAACACATTCATTTCATTGATCGAGAGCAGTTGGTTATCCAAAACGGCTGTGCGAAGGATCATATCGCGGTGCGTATCCCAGGTATCGTAGTTGAATCCCTTTCGCTGAGACTGGGCCATGCCTTCGGCGAACCATAGGGGAATCACCGTACCCGCCACCGGCATCGAAATAATCGTCCTTGGATATCCATGGAGTACATCGGGACGTTTTTCTTTCTCATAATCGAGCCACTGCAGATATATTGCCGGGATCTGTCTGGATATTTTCCGGGCCGCTCCCATGGAAATCATGTGAATGAACTCATGAGTCACTACATTGCGAAGCCAGTTGTGGGTTCCACGAAGGGCAAAATCCATGGATGATGCCCAAATTTCAATTTTGTTATCGTAGTAAAATGCGGCTCCTTTGGACTCATCGTCATGATCCCGAACAATAAAATGGATTTTTCCATCAGGGACATGATCGTATAGGGATGTGATCGGTTCGTAAATCTCTTCAGCAATCTTGGCCACCAACGAGGCGGTCCTCATTTCGCCCTGATGGAAATGGACATAAAAATGGTCTGTCTCAATAGACCGCCACATAAGCTCAGGATGGTTGTATCCCATGATCTGAGCTCGTAGAAAACCCCACCCCATTTGAATAAAAATCAATGTCAATAATATCTTTTTCACGCTATTTCGCCACAGCAATTTTAATCGTCACCCTGTTTTCCCGTGCAATACCCGTGGCCCTCACCTGGCAGAAGTAAACACCGCTCACCACATCATTCAGTCGCCAGACGACCTCATTCTCGGTTTGAGGTTCTCCGGGTCCAGGAAATTCTCCGACGAGTTCCCCGGATAAATCGAAGATTCGAATGTGAACATCGGCCCTTCTCTCCAGCCGATAACGAATGGTCGTGAAATTTCCTTCTGCCGGATTGGGATAATTATAAACGAGATGGGTAGGCATGATCTCTTCCAGGGAAGGTCGGCTCTCTAATTTCTGGTCACAGAGTCCCGTATGTGCTGGATCATGAAATTTGCTACCCCACGGCACCAGATCGGGCTCATAGCCACCCGATAGATCCCAGACATAAATCAATCCCTCATCAGAAACGGCCATCACTTCCACGTCTCCGTCAGAATCCAAATCAAAAATCACAGGAGAACTGGCCAAGCTCCCACCCGTTGTGAAAGGAAAACCCTCGAGGATTGTGCCATCCGTGCTGTACCCTTCGATATGCCCCGAACTCGATCCGGCCAAAACGTCGATCAAACCATCGCCATCCACATCACCCAGTACAGGAGAAGAGAGGATGACGTTTTTTTCAAGTTGAGGAAAAGGATAATAATCCACCAAGCTGCCATTGTGATTGAAGCACCAGAACTGTCCGGCACCGGTATGGATGATTTCGAGATATCCATCTTGATCAATATCTCCCATAGCACCATCGGACACCATCATAGGTAAAACGTTGATGCCATACCGAGACACCTCGGCTCCTGAATCGTCTAGAAAGAATCCCAACCCGGCAGACACGACAGACAGGGTCGTCGGACTGGTGATACTCCGTGACCAGTAAGAAACCGGGACCGTAAGACCTTCTCCCTCAAGAGAGAGATTCCATTTCAACTGACCATATCTGTCAATTTGTACGATATGCCCGTTTTCTGTGGTCGCGATGAGATGATCACGATCATACTGGCAAATTCCCACGATACTTCCACTCTCCAGGTTCCTATCGAAGAAGATTTCACTTTGCGGACCTATCGCCAGAATCCTCCCCCCTTTTGTGCCTATGATTACCTGACGGCCCTCTATTTTGTACAATAGGAAAGTGGCCATATCCATCTCTTCTTTCCATTCCCATGATTTTTGAAAGGTTTCATCGAAATAGTGATATCCGGAAATGGCTCCACTTTCGGTGGCTACGAAAAGTTCATCCCGCCCATCCCCGTAGATATCTCCCAATATGGGTTGGGCAACCACCCTCTCTCCCACATCAACCGCCCAGGCGACCGGATAGAAAAGCGAGTCACCGGACAGGGTCTTTCGGTAGCCCAGGACCTGGCTGGGAATGACTTTAGTGCCATCCGAATTCCAGGCATAGACCATACCTTCATCGGTGACTACAACTATTTCCAATTGTCCATCACCATCCAAATCACCATACAGAGGGGGATAAGCCGTACCGGACTGACCGAAATCTCGGGGAAAACCTTGCTGAAGGAGATCATTTTCTACTGAAAAAGTCATTATTGTATCGATGGCACTGAAATGGGAAATGGTGAAGTGACTGGCGGCCGCTGTGTTGGAACGACTACTGGGATACGTATCGGTACCGAATCGAACCTCATTGGATTGATTGACCAATTGATGAATGTCATTCCCCATAAACCAGGCATCATGCAGAACACCCGATTCGGATCCTGCGCCTCCACTCACAAAACCATATGCCTCTCCAATATCCTGAGCACCGTCGGCCTCTTCCAGGTCAATGCCCCTGTGTTCGGGATCTCCATTGACACGATTTTCTGCCATATGATCCTAATGACCTTTTCATCAATATGCCAGATGAGGATCCCAGAACCCGGTAAGCCGTAATCATATTCTTCCACTTCGACAATGACACCAGGTGGAGAAGAAGCAGCAATGGATCCATCCGCCTGAAATGTCACTTCATTCCCTGCTTCATCCCAGCCTCTGGTAATACCATCACCATTGGGATCGTGTATCCTGTTCTCGATTAAAAAATATTCATGGGCATTGATGTCAATTTTATAGATCTTGTTGGGATGGTCCGCTATTGAGCAGGCAACTTCAAATGCCTCTCCTGCTTGTACAGTCAGGGGGATCTCCCAACCCATGAATACTTTCGTCCATGCACAGGGTTCTGAAGGGATTAACCCGAAATAATTACCAGAACCTTGATCCATCAGGCCCCAACTTCCAATACCCGAACGCCCTGTTTGGGTATTCCAGAGCGCCGGCAATCCTATCTGAAAACCGAACATGAGGGTCATCGTACCCAAGAGGCCGATCTCGTATCCCTCTTGACTTTCGGTCTCAGGGAGAATCAGCCCTTCCTTAACCGTAAATTCATTTTGCTCAACCACGATTCCATCATATTCAGCCGCATCGTTTCCCAAATGATGACGAAGATCCTCCAAACTCAAGAAGGCCGAAGGGATATCACTGGGCGTAGGATCGAACCCCAGATCGATGTCCCGACCGACACCCGCATGGAAAACGATATAACTATCGTAATCAGAGAAAGGGACAGCTGCTGAATCTGCAAGCATGACAGCATCATAGAAAAGATCCGCAAGACCCTGATCAACCAATACTTCGGTGGTACCTGGATTGTAATAACCCATTTCATACGGAAGCGTAAATACCGTCGGAAAGACTTCTGTCTCCAAAATGAGTTTGCCACGCGATACTGTTTGATAATAATTCGCCAGAGCAGTCAGTTGATGTTGAAAATACGCAAGATCATGAGGAGCGGGATCTATCGTGGACTCGTAAGAAGCATTCAGATCGAATTGTCCAATTCCCGTTGTTCTATCGTCCTCATCGATTTGAAATTCGACACGAATGGCAAAAATATTCAACGTATCGGGAATCGAAGAAAGTTCAGACGGATTTTTGAAAGAGACACCCCCGTTTTCCCAAAAAAATCGTGGGGCATCCAATACGTTTTGGTGAGAGATCGAATGTTGTTTTAACCGTAGAGGGACGACTTGAGCTATTCCAATAATTGGTTGACTGAATAAAAATCCCAGAATCATTGTGTTAATAAAAATCCGCTTCATAGCCTTTCCTCAGGATAAGAAAATACCCCACAGGAGCAAGTGGGGTATTCATCAAATTCGGATATTTTACATTCGATAAGAAGAACTGATCCCTAAAAAGCTGCCGTCAATGAAAAACGCATGGTATCCGAGAGGGGATGACCTTGCTCAGCAGCGACATAGGCAAAATCAAATCTGAATTTCGAGTATTGCAGGCCCGCACCGAACGATGGATATTTCACTTTACCCTCTTCATCATAGTAATAGCCTGCCCTAAGGAAAATCATGTTGTTATAAACATATTCCATACCCACGGAACTGATGAGTCTCTGTGCTTGCTCTGCAAAGGATCCATCTGACCAGGCAGTGAAAACCGCCTTATAAAATGGATCGGAACCATCTTCATTCTTGACCACAAGGAGTTTATTGGTGTCCATGCACAACGTCAACTTATTATATTCTGAATTGAGTAGTCTATAAGCTAATCCGATTTTCAGGTTTGTTGGGT
>CAZYTI010000176.1:0-222 GCA_964650065.1 uncultured bacterium | reverse complement strand
GGAGTGGATCGGCTTGTGCAGCATCAACATAGGTGATCTTGGGACCGAGGTTGGAGAGATTGGCTCCAAAAGTGAGCCTCGGCATAAATGAAAATCGATATAGAATACCCAGATCAACAGCGAAAGAATTGGCAACACCTTTTCCCTTTTCTTCACCGGCACCAAGAGGAGCCAAATGACTATGGATATACCGCATGCCTACACCCAATCCCAGATTAGGAG
>CAZYTI010000175.1:790-7556 GCA_964650065.1 uncultured bacterium | reverse complement strand
TCAGAGAGCAGGAAACGAGTGAGGAAGAAGAGATCGAGGGTGAGGAGGATCTCATAAAGCGGTTTGTCGCCAGATTGGGGGGGGAGTCGAGTCGTCAGTTGTTGAAGCAAATCGACATTGAGGGACTTTCCAGGGAACTTCGAGCACAGGTGAGATCAGATTGTTCTGCTCAGGCCAAAAGAGATGCCCTGAAACGATTGGGTGTCATCGAATCATTTCGAAAGACAGAGAGTGAAAAAGCCAATAAACCCGAATGGATGGTCATGTCGGTGATACCAGTGATACCTCCTGAATTACGTCCGCTGGTACCGTTGGAAGGGGGGCGATTTGCCACCTCTGACTTGAATGACCTTTACAGAAGAGTCATTATCCGTAACAATCGTTTAAAGAAGCTGTTGGAGATTAAAGCGCCTGAGGTCATCCTTCGCAATGAGAAGCGAATGCTCCAGGAGGCTGTCGATTCGTTATTCAACAATGGGAAGCGTAGAGCTGCTGTGCGTGGTGAAGGAAATCGGCCTCTGAAATCATTGTCTGATATGTTGAAGGGAAAACAGGGTCGGTTTCGGCAAAATCTACTGGGGAAACGCATCGATTACTCGGGACGTTCGGTGATTGTGGTAGGACCTGAGTTGAAAATGGATCAATGCGGTTTACCCAAAGAGATGGCGCTGGAACTATTCAAACCTTTTATCATCAGGCAACTGGTAGAGCGGAGTATAGTTAAAACGGTTAAGTCGGCAAAGAAACTGGTTGAAAGGCGGGATGAAGAGGTGTGGGATATTTTAGAGGAAATTATCGATGATCATCCTGTCATGTTAAATCGGGCACCCACACTTCACCGTTTGGGTATACAGGCTTTTCAGCCCATTCTCGTTGAGGGTAAGGCAATATCTATTCATCCGTTGGTGTGTGCTGCTTTCAATGCCGATTTTGATGGGGATCAGATGGCTGTTCATATACCTCTGTCTGCAGAGGCACAAATGGAAGCAAAAATTCTCATGCTTTCCAGCCATAATATTTTGTCTCCTGCCAATGGAAGGCCACTGGCCATTCCCAGTCAGGATATCGTACTTGGGTGTTATTATTTGACGAAAGCAAAAAATGGAGATTTGGGGGAAGGGAAAATCTTTTCAGATACGGACGAAGTTTTAATCGCCTACAATAACGATAAAATTGGTCTTCATGCAAGGATTAAGGTGCGATTGGTTGGTAAGATCGTGGAAACGACCACAGGTAGAGTGGTTTTTAACCAGGTCGTACCATCAGAATTGGGATTCTTGAACGAGTTGCTCACCAAGAAGCGGATAGAAGACATTGTAGCCGAATCATATAAAATTGTGGGAAGCAGGAAAACTGTGGTCTTTTTAGACGATCTGAAGGATATGGGTTTTAATTATGCAATGAAAGCAGGAATTACCATCGGTCTTAACGATGTTATCATTCCTGATGAGAAAGAGATATTGGTGAAAAAATCCAACGGGGATGTGGATCACATCAGGAGCTTGTATGAAAAGGGTGTTATTACCGATGGAGAAAGATACAATAAAGTTATTGATGTTTGGACACGAACAACGAATTTGGTTGCGGAACATCTCTTCGATCATCTTAAGGAATCGATGGAAGGATTCAATCCGGTCTATATGATGGCAGATTCCGGCGCACGGGGGAGTAAGGAACAAATCCGCCAATTGGCCGGTATGCGGGGGCTCATGGCCAAACCGCAGAAAAAACTGACCGGGGGGACGGGTGAGATTATTGAATCTCCCATTACGGCCAATTTCAGAGAGGGTCTCTCGGTCCTGGAATACTTCATCTCTACCCACGGTGCCAGAAAGGGTCTGGCCGATACAGCATTGAAGACTGCGGATGCCGGTTACTTAACTCGGCGGCTTGTAGATGTCGCTCAGGACGTGGTTGTGACCATGCATGATTGCGGGACGATCATGGGTCTTCATGTGGGAGATTTAAAAGAGGGGGAAGAGATTATTGAACCCCTTCGGGATCGTGTGTTGGGCAGAGTGACGTCCGAGGACGTCTATGATCCAGAAACGGGTGAGATTCTTATTGAAGCGGGGAAACTTATTGATGAGGACATCGCGGACCTTATCGTGTCCAAAGGAATTGATACTGTAGGTATACGGTCGGTACTCACTTGCGAAGCTGACCGGGGGGTCTGCATTAAATGTTATGGTAGAAATTTAGCCACGGGGCAAAACGTAAACGTGGGTGAAGCAGTGGGTGTCATGGCTGCACAATCTATCGGGGAGCCCGGGACCCAGCTCACATTAAGGACTTTTCATATCGGTGGTACGGCCAGTCGAATCGCCGCAGAATCGGAAGTGGCATCGAAAGGTGAGGGCGGCATTGTTTATGAGAATGTTCAAACGATTGAGCAGCCTGGAGGTGAAATCATCGCCCTGAGAAGAAATGGGCAACTTAAGGTCATTGATGATGATAATCGGGTCATTTCACGATTCACTGTTCCATATGGGGCTCACATTTTAGTGAAGGAGGGGGATCGCGTAAAGAAAGGAGATATACTCTTCCGCTGGGATCCATATTCCGATACGATTCTCTCAAATACCAATGGGAAAGTAAAATTTGTAGACATTGAAGAAAATGTGACTTACCGTGAAGAAGTGGATGAAGCGACGGGACAGCGGCAATTGGTTGTCATTGAATCGAAGAACAGAGATTTAAGCCCACATATCATGATTGTAGATGATGCCGATGAGAAACTGGGATCTTATATTGTGCCGACACGTTCTCATCTTCGAGTGAAAGATGGTGATGAGGTTAAGGCGGGAGATGTCCTGGTCAAGATTCCTCGGGAGATCAGTAAAACACGAGATATTACAGGTGGATTGCCCCGAGTCGCAGAATTGTTTGAGGCAAGGAGACCGAAAGGTCCGGCTATCGTGAGTGAAATCGACGGGGTGGTGACTTTTGGTCCCGTGAAACGGGGTGTCCGGAAGATTATTGTGGTTTCTCCTGATGAACGAGATAAACGTTCATATCTCATTCCATATGGTAAACATCTCCTCGTTCATGAAGGTGATATGGTTCAAGCAGGAGAGAAACTATCGGAAGGTCCTGTTGTGCCCCATGACATTCTGGCCATCCTGGGAGCAAATGAAGTTCAAGAGTATCTCGTGAACGAGATTCAAGAGGTATACAGGCTTCAAGGGGTTCGTATCAACGATAAACATATCGAAGTCATTGTACGTCAGATGCTTCGAAAAGTTCGGGTTGAAGATCCCGGAGATACGGAATTTTTGGAAAATGATGAAGTGGATAGATTATCCTTTCTTCGAATCAATGACAACATTTTGAATAGGGTGGTTATTGAAGATCCTTGTGATTCCAAGTTTAAAACAGACGATGTGGTGGATAAAGCAAAAGTGAACCTGGTGAATGAAAAATTGGAACAAGACAGTAAGGCTTTGGCTGTGTTTCGTCCAGCAAAACCGGCCACATTTCATCCATTACTGTTGGGCATCACGAAGGCCGCCCTTGGAACCGATTCTTTCATCTCTGCGGCTTCATTTCAAGAAACAACCAAGGTCCTCACAAATGCAGCTATTAAAGGTCGCGTGGATCGGCTTGAAGGATTGAAGGAGAATGTCATTATGGGACATCTCATACCCGCCGGTACCGGTTTAAAAAAGTTTAGCGGCCTCAGGGTTTGGATGAAAAGTGAAGAGCAAGAGATCGTTACCGAAGAAATTATAGAAGATCCGATTAAAGACTAAAGCAGGTTGGATTTGAGGAGGTATTTTTGCCAACATTAAATCAATTGGTACGTCACGGGCGGAAAGAGATAACGAAAAAAACCAAAGCACCTGCATTGCGAAATTGTCCTCAGAAAAGAGGTGTTTGTACGCGGGTTTACACAACAACGCCTAAGAAACCCAACTCAGCGTTACGCAAAGTGGCCCGTGTTCGATTGACAAATGGATTTGAGGTGACCGCTTACATTCCGGGCGAGGGACACAATCTACAAGAGCACTCTATCGTTCTCATTCGTGGAGGACGAGTTAAGGATCTCCCAGGTGTAAGATATCACATTGTACGGGGGACTTATGATACCAGTGGTGTAGAGGATCGAATGTGGGGACGATCCAAATATGGTGTGAAAAAGAAGAAGTAATCGGAGTTGAATCAATGCCGAGACGAAGAAGAGTACCAAAACGAAAAGTTTTACCAGATCCAGTATATCATAAGATCGTGGTAACAAAGTTTATCAACGGTCTCATGCGAAAAGGAAAACGCAGCCTTGCCGAAGATATCTTTTATTCGGCTATGGAACGTATTGAAACAACGACAGGCAATAAGGGAATTGAGGTCTTTGACAAGGCTCTCGAAAATGTCAAGCCGGTGTTAGAGGTAAAATCCCGTCGTGTTGGAGGTGCAACATATCAGGTGCCTGTCGAAATACGATCAGATCGGCGCCAGGCGCTGGCTTTCAGATGGATCATTGGATACGCCAAGGATCGTGCTGAGAAGACCATGGCAGAAAGATTGGCCTTGGAATTAATCTCAGCTTCCAGCAATGAGGGTGCCTCCATTAAAAAGAGGGAAGATACACATCGAATGGCAGAAGCGAATAAAGCCTTTGCTCATTTTCGATGGTAATGCGAGCGATGTCAAGAAAGTTTTCATTAGAACATACGCGAAATATCGGGATCATGGCCCACATCGATGCGGGTAAGACCACAACGACGGAACGGATTCTTTTCTATACAGGCAAAGTGCACCGGATGGGGGAGGTGCATGATGGCGCTGCCACCATGGATTGGATGGACCAGGAGAAAGAGCGGGGAATCACCATTACCTCTGCAGCCACGACCTGTTTTTGGCAGGATTACAGAATTAATATTATTGATACACCGGGGCATGTCGATTTTACGGTCGAAGTGGAACGTTCCTTGCGCGTGCTGGACGGCGCAGTCGCAATTTTTTGCGGAGTCGGGGGCGTTGAGCCGCAGTCGGAGACCGTTTGGAAACAAGCAGACAAATACGATATTCCGCGACTTGCTTTTGTGAATAAAATGGATCGAGTAGGTGCCGACTTTGAAAATGTACTGGAGATGATCCATGATCGGCTGGGAGCCCATCCTGTCGCTATCCAACTCCCGATGGGATCCGGAGAACTTTTCACCGGTTTGATCGATTTAGTCACGATGAAAGCCATTGTTTACAACGAATCCTCTTTGGGCGCCGACTGGGAGGAGATCGACATCCCCAGAGATCTCAGGGAAAGGGCCGAGAAGTATCATCATGATCTCCTGGAGGCTGTTTCTGAGCATGACGATGTCGTTATGGAGAAGTATTTGGAAGGCGTCGAACCCTCGGTAGAAGAGATCAAGAGAGCGATCCGAACGGGGACACTGAACGTTACTATTACACCGGTTTTGTGCGGAGCAGCGTTTAAGAATAAGGGAGTTCAGCGATTGCTGGATTCGGTCGTCTATTTTCTGCCGTCTCCTCTGGATGTACCCGATATCGATGGCATCGAGCCCAAGCGTGAAAAATTGGTGCGGAGGAGGACGAGCGACGATGAGGCTTTTTCTGCATTGGCATTTAAAATCACGACCGATCCTTACGTGGGGAAGTTGACGTATTTTCGGGTATATTCGGGAGTCGCCCGGGTCGGCACATATGTACTCAACCCTCGTGAAAATCGAAAAGAGAGACTTGGCAGGATCCTACAGATGCACGCCAACAAAAGGGAAGAATTGGATGTGGTATACTGCGGTGATATTGCTGCCGCGGTGGGGCTTCGCTATACAAAAACAGGCGATACGCTTTGTGAGACGAAACATCCCATATTATTGGAATCGATGCGATTTCCGGAACCTGTGATATCCATTGCCATTGAACCCAAGACAAAAGCAGATCAAGACAAGCTTTCCGAATCTCTTTCAAAACTAATGGATGAGGATCCGACATTCAAGGTGACAACCGACGAGGATACCGGACAGAACATCATTTCCGGGATGGGTGAATTACATTTAGAGATTATTATTGATCGGTTGTTAAGGGAGTTTAAGGTTAAAGCAAATGTCGGCCGACCGCAAGTCGCCTATAAAGAAACCATCTCTAAGTCTGTTCAGGCTGAGGGTCGGTTTGTCAGACAGACGGGTGGGCGTGGACAGTATGGTCATGTTGTTATCCAGTTGGAGCCTGCACCCAAGGGGACAGGTTATGTTTTTGAAAATAAAATCATCGGCGGGGTTATTCCCAAAGAGTTTATTAAGCCGATATCTGTAGGTATTCGACAAGCCATGAATAGTGGATTCATCGCTGGATACCCGCTTACGGATATTAAAGTGACGCTTCTTGACGGATCACACCACCCGGTTGATTCGTCTGAAATTTCATTTAAGGTTGCCGGTTCGATGGCTTTACAGGAAGGCATCAGAAAAGCCGATCCAATACTTTTGGAACCGATGATGACTGTAGAGGTGGTCGTGCCCGAGGGATATTTGGGTGATGTATTGGGGGATCTCAATGCACGCCGGGCACAAATCGGGGGATTGCATCCAAGAAAGGATGCACAGGTTGTTGCAGCAACGGTGCCTTTAAGTGAAATGTTCGGGTATGCGACAGATCTCCGATCTAAGACACAGGGACGGGCAGTTTATACCATGCAGTTTTCCCATTACCAGGAAGTTCCGACGGTCGAATCCCATAAAATATTAGAGAGAAAAAGAGGTTTTGTTTAAAAACTGTAATAAGGAGGATCAGATCGATGGCGAAGGCG
>CAZYTI010000175.1:0-780 GCA_964650065.1 uncultured bacterium | reverse complement strand
AGGTCACCAGTTCAATCCTGGTCGTGGGCTCTGTAGTTTGTGCTATTGAATAGAATATCATTTATGTGATTGGAGGATCAGATCGATGGCGAAGGCGAAATTTGAGCGTACGAAGCCGCATGTAAACATAGGGACGATAGGACACGTGGATCATGGTAAGACGACGCTGACCGCAGCGATCACGATGTATTTAGCGCAGAAGGGTCAGGCGGAGGTGAAGAAGTTTGAGGAGATCGACAATGCGCCTGAGGAGAAGGCTCGGGGTATAACGATCAATACGGCTCATGTGGAATATGAGACGGACAATCGTCATTACGCTCATGTAGACTGTCCGGGTCATGCGGATTACATCAAGAATATGATCACGGGAGCCGCCCAGATGGATGGTTCGATATTGGTGGTATCAGCAGCGGATGGTCCGATGCCCCAGACGCGTGAGCACATATTGTTGGCCCGTCAGGTGAATGTACCATCGATAGTGGTATTTTTGAATAAGACGGATCAGGTAGATGATCCGGAGCTATTGGAGTTGGTGGAGTTGGAGTTGCGTGAGTTGCTGTCGGTATATGAGTTTCCTGGGGATGATATTCCGATCATCAAGGGGAGTGCACTTCAAGCGATGGACAAGGGTTTGTCAGGCAGTTTTGAGGGTGCAGAGTGGGAGCCGGTACAGGCGTTGCTGGACGTCGTAGACAGTTACATACCGACGCCGACGCGGGATACGGAGAAGCCGTTTTTGATGCCGGTAGAGGATGTGTTTAGTATAACGGGTCGTGGGAC
>CAZYTI010000174.1:0-7565 GCA_964650065.1 uncultured bacterium | reverse complement strand
TTTAAAGAATTTAGGGGCAATCTCCGACCTTGGATAAAGCAAAAATGACTATCCGAGCAAAAATAGAGAAGATAGAGAAAGAGACTCTATCGGAGGAAGCGTGTCTTAGTTCTCAATCAAAGGGCAGGGAAAGACCGGAAAAGCAGCATCCCTTCCGGACAGCCTTCCAACGCGATCGCGACCGAATCATTCATAGTAAGTCGTTCCGGAGGCTGAAGCACAAAACCCAGGTATTTCTATCTCCTTTTGGAGACCATTACCGAACCCGTCTCACCCATACCCTCGAGGTATCACAGATTGCCCGGACCATTTCCAAGGCTCTGCGTCTTAACGAGGATTTAACAGAAGCCATCGCCTTGGGCCATGCACTTCGCGCAATGCTATTCCCTCACTTTGAATCCCAAACATTACTTTAAAATCAATTTATCTATATCCCCAAAACTATCATAGGAAGATGTGACCACCTTTTCCCCGGGTTCAAGACCTTCCAGTATGGTAAAAACCTGCGGATTGTACATGCCCACACGAATTCGTCTCTTCTCAGCAAAATCACCCGATGGATCCACGAGATAGACCCATTGACCGCCTGTCTTCTGATACCAGCCACCGCGGGCCAGGAGAAGCTCTTCGGAGAGATCGCCTAACTCCAATCGAATATGGAGTGTCAAACCACGTCGGATACCCCCAGGCGCCTCGCCGACAAAGAGCAGATCGACTTCAAAACTGCCATCCGTAACTTCCAGATAGACTCTATCAACGATAAGCTTCCCCCCTGCCCCAAAATCATATGTACCGAACCTCCCCTTCTCCACACGGGCGATGTAGTGTTCATCGATTCTGGCGCGAACCCGGAAATTTTCCAGGACATCGATCTGCCCGATTTGCTCGCCCCGGGCCTTGGTATCACCGATTTCTGCATCCAATGATGTCAGCATGCCGGTGATAGGGGCCTGGACGGTCAGCTTGTCCAACTTTTGTTTTACAATGACCAGATTTGATTCCATCTGCTCCAGGGAGAGCTCCAACTGTTCGATTTGATTGAGACGGAACAGGGAATCCTGTATTATCGATTCCAGGGTGAGTTTCTGTCTCTGCAAAGAATACTCATATTGGTCTCGTGTCAATTCATATTCTTCGGCAGACATTAATTGTTTCTCAAAAAGCTCTTGGCCTCTATCGTAAGCCCGTTTTTGAGTCAGAAGTTCAAAATTCAGATTGGCTATTTGGCTCTGCATTTGCAACCGGTTTTGCTCCATATAGAGACGTGACATTCTTAGTTCGTTACTGGCCCGGTTCACCTGTGCCTGGTTGTTCAAAATCGTCAACAACAAGTCCGTATTGGACAATCTGACGATGGGATCGCCCTTGTGGACAAAAGTACCCGATTCGATGATTCTCTCTTCGACGATGCCGCCTTCACTGGCACTGAGCAAATAGGTCTCAATGGGCATCACAGAGCCCGTGATCGGTATGAATTCCTGAAACTCACCCCTGAACACTTCGGAGATGGTAATCTTCTCAACATCGACGTTCAGCTTTGAACTGCGGTCTCCAAAGATGAATGCATACAGAACCAGTGAGAAAAAAATGGTTGGGATGGCAACAGTAGCGATCTTTTTGGGTGTGAATCGCTTTTTCTCAATTTTCCTATCCATGACAAAGTCTCCATAAATTATTTTAAAATTAATACAATATGCCCACAATAGATGGATTTCTCTATCTATACAATCAAAAAACGTACCAATATTGTTTTTAATAGATTTACGAGAATTTATATCTGTATCATCTCCCAAAAGTGTCCGTTCGTGGCACAGGTGATGTACGCCAGCGAACACCCTTCAGAAAATGCGTCATTAGACAGTTAGAAAAAATAAGGCAGAGATTGGAGATACAGACGCATTTTCTGAAAAAGGCAAGATTTTTGCATTATAAATTTGTTAATTTAATTATTGTATTGATGTTTATTCATTTTCGTGTTATCTTATTATAACCCAGTATAAAAAGTTGTGATATGGACAAAACCAATGGGAAAATTCTCATCATCGATGACGATGAAGATGTGCTTCAGGCTGCTCGACTGTACTTGAAGCAGCACCTTTCCATTGTCCATACGGAGAAAAATCCCCAGTTGGTACCGGCCTTGCTTCAACATGAAAGTTACGATGTTATCCTGCTGGATATGAATTTTACACAGGATGTCACCAGCGGCAGGGAAGGATTTCACTGGCTCGATAAGATCCTCGAAATCGATCCCTCAGCCGTTGTCGTCCTGATTACGGCGTATGGGGACGTGGAAATGGCAGTACGGGCCATTAAAGAGGGTGCCGCGGATTTCGTCCTCAAACCATGGCGAAATGAAAAATTATTGGCGACGATATCATCCGCCATGAACCTGAAACAATCGCGTATCGAGCTGGATCATCTTCGTTCCAGGCAGAAACAACTTAGCGCGGATCTTGATCAACCTTTTCACGATTTCATCGGTTATAGTCCGGCCATTCAAAAGGTATTTACGACCATTGAGAAAGTAGGAAAGACCGATGCCAATGTATTGATCCTGGGAGAAAATGGTACAGGCAAAGAATTGGTGGCAAGAGCACTTCACCGCCATTCCTCCCGGGCCAACGAAGTTTTTATCAGTGTCGATATGGGTGCCCTGACTGAAACCCTCTTCGAGAGTGAACTTTTTGGTCACGTCAAAGGGGCTTTTACCGATGCAAAAGAAGAGCATGCAGGACGTTTCGAGGTGGCCTCTGGAGGAACCCTGTTCCTGGATGAGATCGGTAACCTCCCCCTCCCTCTCCAGGCTAAATTATTAACCGTTTTAGAAAATCGGGAAGTCACACGCATTGGTTCCAACAAACCACTATCTGTCGATATTCGGTTGATCTGCGCTACGAATAAAAATATCCATGACATGGTCACGCACGATGAATTCCGGGACGATCTGCTGTATCGTATCAACACCGTTGAGATTCATCTTCCTTCACTAAGAGAACGGGTTGAGGACATCCCCTTGTTGATGGAACATTTCTTGAATATATATTGTAAAAAATATCAACTGACTATGAAGAGAATTCATCCGGCCACGCAAAAAAAATTGTTGAAATATCATTGGCCAGGCAATGTTCGAGAGTTGCAGCATGCCATTGAACGTGCTGTAATTATGAGTGATTCCGATATCCTGCAACCGGACGATTTTTTAATCATTTCAAGGGAAAAAAAAGAAGACGGCCTGGTCTTCGACGAATACAATCTGGAAAATGTCGAGAAAATGGTCATTCGAAAAACACTCCAGAAGCACGATGGCAATGTCAGTCATGCAGCGAAAGAACTGGGATTAACCCGGACATCCCTTTACCGTAGATTGGAAAAATATGGGTTATAGAAACTTTCGATTCGTATGTGCTGTTCGAGTGCTGCTCTTATGTGGTACTGCCATATTGTTTGCCTTCTTATTGCCATCCGATTCCACGATGATCTTTAATATCTTTTTAGGACTTCTCATCATTCAACAAACTTATTCACTCATTCGTTATGTTGAGAAGACAAACCTGGATTTGGCTCGTTTTGTGGAGGCCATTAAATATGAAGATATTTCCCGCTCCTTCAGCAGTAAAGGAAGGGGGAAATCCTTCAATGAACTCAGCACAGCCTTCTCAGATGTCGCAAAAGAGATACGGCACGCCCGATCTGAAAGGGAAGAACAATATCGGTACTTGCAAACAGTTATCCAGCACATTGGCATCGGACTCATCTCTTTCCAGCCTGACGGTGAAGTCGAGCTGATCAATACGGCAGCGAAAAAACTGGTTGATGTTTCCAATCTTAAAAATATTAAGACGCTTCAGGCCTTTAGTAAACCCCTGGTTGATACGCTTTTAGCACTCAAATCGGGCGAAAGGGCCCTGGTGGGTCTGGAAATTAAGGGTAATAACATGCAATTGGCCGTCTTTGCCACCGAATTTCGAATGCGCGATAAAAAATTCACCCTCGCATCCATTCAGAACATCCAGAGTGAACTGCAACGAGAGAGAATGGTAAAGGAGCTGGAAATTGCACATCAGGTGCAGATGAGTCTTCTCCCCAAAGGGAGTCCGCAGATTCCCGGCTTTGATATCGCCGGAATTTGCATTCCTGCGGAAGAAGTCGGGGGTGATTATTTTGATTTCATCGATCTGGGTGACAACAAAATCGGTATCGCAGTGGGTGATGTATCAGGGAAAGGCGTACCGGCAGCCATTTATATGACATTGACCAAGGGCATTATCCAGTCTCAGGCTAAAGAGCAACTTTCACCAAAAGATGTACTTACAAAGATTAACGCTTTAATGTACCAATCCATCGAGCGAAAAGCATTTGTCAGCATGATCTATTCGATTATTGATGTAACCAAACGGCGACTGATTTGTTCGCGAGCGGGACACAATCCGGCCATTTATATCCGGGCGGGAGAAGAAGATTGTTCTTTAATTGAACCTTCGGGAATTGGCCTGGGTCTGGAGAGAGGAGATGTCTTCCAAAATGTGATCACCGAACAGGAAATAGATCTGCAGACCGGAGATCTGTTAGTGTTCCATACCGATGGCTTTACAGAGGCCATGAACAAACATTACCATGAATATGGCGAAGAGCGTCTCGTTAATATCATTCGGGAAAATCTAGACAAATCCTCAAAAGAAATCATCGATGCCGTAAGCCTGGATGTCAAGACTTTCCGGCAGACCCATCCTCAGCATGATGATATGACCATGGTGTCTGTGAGGGTGAATTAAATCTTTTACTTCGAAAACAATTCGAATTTTTAGTCAAGTCTTTCAGTGTATAAACAGTGTTCAAGTTATAATCGTGTAAAAGCAAATGATCTATAAACGTTTCCGCGTCGTTTGTACTTTCCGTATTGTTCTTCTGGGCCTCACCATCGGATTGTTTTTCTATCTCATCTTCAGGACATCCCTATTTGCGGTGACATCCATCACCTCTTTGACCATTATCATTCAAATCATTTCCTTAATTTCCTATGTCGAAAAAACAAATCGGGATTTAAACCGTTTCCTGGAAGCGATTAAATTTGAAGATTTTTCTCAGACCTTTACTGTCTCAGGATTGGGATCATCATTCAGCGAACTCAAGACCGCATTTAACGATGTGCTTCAAAAGTTTCAATTAACCCGGGCCGAGAAGGAAGAGCACTACCGGTATCTTCAAACGGTGGTTCAGCATATCGGTATAGGGCTCATTTCCTACCAATCTGATGGTACAGTGGAACTGATCAACAATGCTGCTAAAAAAATACTCAATGTCCCCCGTCTTAAAGAAATCAGTGCTTTGAAACCTTTCAGTGAAGAATTGGTCAGTACACTGCTCAAATTAAAACCGGGTGAAAAATCCCTGGTTAAAGTTCAGGACAGAGATGAACTTTTACAATTGGCATTGTATGCCACCGCTTTTAGTCTACGAGAACAGCGGTATACGTTGGTTTCCATCCAAAACATTCAGAGTGAATTAGAAGAAAAAGAGATGGAAGCCTGGCAGATTCTCATTCGTGTTTTAACCCACGAAATCATGAATTCGGTCACTCCCATCGCTTCCCTGGCCTCCACGGCAAACGATCTCTTGATGCAGATTCCAGAAGAAAAATCCCGTAAAAAAGAGGAACTCTCACTAACTCTTGATGATGTGTCCAGTGCGGTGAGTACTATCGAGAAGCGAAGTCAGGGCCTCCTCCACTTCGTGGAATCGTATCGAAAGCTCACTCGGATTCCCAAGCCTGATTTTGAGATTTTTCCTGTGAAGGAGCTGTTCGACCGAGTGGGTCAACTCATGCAGAGTCAAATTCACGAACAAAATATTGATTTTCACACACTCATAGATCCCGAAAGTCTCGAACTCACTGCCGACTCTGAGATGATCGAGCAGGTGCTGATCAACCTGATTATCAATGCCATCCAGGCTCGAGAATCCAGGAGAAAATCGAGGATCGGGCTCACTTCAAAACTGGACGAAAGAGGACGCATCATTATTCGTATAACCGATAATGGTGTGGGAATAACCAAAGAAGCCATCGAAAAAATATTCATCCCCTTTTTCACCACCAAAAAAGAAGGCACAGGCATCGGCCTTGCCCTGTCCCGCCAGATCATGCGTCTCCACCGTGGGTCCATCGGCGTGCATTCCACACTTAACGTAGACACGGTGTTTACATTGCGGTTTTAATTTGAATTGAACGCGGATTGGACGGATCGGACGGATTTGAACGGATTATTTATGATAGGTAAAGGATAGGATTAAACCTGCTTGAGTCTCAAATGAAAAGCATTCAATTACAATTATATGTAATAAAGACAAAAGCTCAAAAAATTCCCAAGTCAAAACATACCTTATTACCATCCCCATAAATTTTACTTGACAATGATTATCTATTTTCATATTTCATAAAACATGAAAGTCCAAAAAGGCAAGGTAAGCTAAATATAACATTAGACCGAGATCTTATTGATTATGCTAAAATTGTTGCACAGGAGAATCGTACAACGGTTTCAGAATTAATCAATCTCAATCAACACAATACAATCAGTGCAATCAGCGGTTTTCTTTGTGGGTACGAATAATCAACGACTTCTCCTTATCTATCACCCGCGCATAAAATGCATACCCCCCAAAATTATTCTCGATCTTGAGGAGCAGGGTATTCCATCCCTTTTTCAGATTCAGCTCAAGTCGTTCCTGATCCGGTTCAGCGATACGAACACCTAAGTAACGGTAGATTTCGACACCATTTAAAAACACTTTAGAGCCGTCATCGGTGCCGAACAGGAAGGGAACCTTCTGTTTATTAGGTGAATAGATATATGTATGGGCGTAGGCAACCACCATTTCGTAGGGCCGATATTTACGCCACAGGCTCATATACCCCGAATCAGGCGTCTTTTCCAGGGTCCAGCTTACCGATTGTTCATCCACCCCTTGATAGGTTTTCTTCAAATCGATTTCCTTTTCGGGTGGATAAACCCTGTCCAGGCCATATCGTTCAATGTCCGACTCCCGTGGATTGGGAAAAGGACCAATCATGTTCCATAGAGGAATATATTTGCGGACCGGTTCGATAACAAACTTATCGATACCGATAAATGCGGCTTCGGCGTTATCATCCCTCCCTTCGACTTTAAAAATTATTTCCACCTTCTCATGATCTGGTTCTAGATTGTTCAATCGAACTTTCCTGGTCGGAAGGACCTCAAGTGAATATCCATTGAATGACCCTATTTTCCGGACACCCGAGTAGATCCCCACTTTCCCATAATCTGGCCCCTGAGTAAAGTAAATATCCAGGTTATACTGTTCCTCCTCGCCGACCGGAATCGGTATCGTAAATGTATCCCCAATTTTTGATGGGATAAAAAGCTGTTTCAACTGACCCCACTCGGGACCGTGATCGGACATATCCATTACATGACTTCGAACCCGTCCGTCATGAACGGGCAAGTCTTCGGCTTCGATGCCTCCATTGGGAATCTGCATACGCAATGGAATCCGGAGGGAAGATTTCATCAAGGGCGGAAATG
>CAZYTI010000173.1:0-7734 GCA_964650065.1 uncultured bacterium | reverse complement strand
TATTATCTGGATTGAAATCGAAAAGGCAATTTGAAGAACTAAAAGAATATTTGACTGCTTTTCCCGATCTCTATTTACAAAGCCTTGATTTTGAACTCGCTGCTGAATTTTTTAATACAAACCGACAAAAGGGAATTCAAGGATCAAATACAGATTTTCTTATTTGTGCGGTTTCATATAAATATCAAATGCCGATTTTTACTATTGACGATGATTTTAAATTATATATGACGAATGTACCGATTGCTTTATATTTACCTGAGAGTCGGTAATACAATGTCGTTTACATTTGATATGCGTGTACCATACAGATATGGAATCCAATGCGATTTCTGAAAAATTACAACCTTTTCAACATTATTTTTTTTGCTTTTTGTATGAATGTGCACCTGCTCGCACAGGAGGCTACTCCGGATACCAGCCTGCAAACGGGTTCGCGGACTTCCGGTCTCGAGGGGCCCATTATATATGAGGCCCAGGTCATTGATAATTGGATGATTGACCGCAAGACAGTTCTCTCGGGACGGGCCAAGGTAACCTATCAGAACATGACTTTGACCGGCGAGAAAATCACGGTGGATTGGGATGGCAATACGATGTTGGCCGAAGGCGTCTGGGATACCGTCTGGGTGATGAGTGATGATCATGAGGACTCAACTCAGGCTGTCCGATTAACCGGACTACCCGAATTTATCGATGCCGGTGATGTGATGACCGGTGAAACGATGATCTACAACTTCAAGACAAAGAAGGGCCGGATTCTGCGAGGTCGGACCGCATATGAGGATGGATTTTACTCGGGTGCCACTGTTAAGATGGTCAAACCCAAATCTTTGAATGTGGCAGATGCAGTATTTACGACCTGCGATAAAGAGGAAGATCCCCATTTTCACTTCTGGTCTCAAAAGATGAGGATCGATGTCAACAAGAAAGTGATCGCCAAACCCCTTGTCCTCTACATCGGTAAGATTCCTGTTCTGGCCTTGCCCTTTCTCTATTTCCCCATGCAGAAGGGGAGGCAATCCGGGATCCTCATTCCCCGCTATGGCGAAAGTACGATGGAGGGGCGGTATCTCAGGGGCCTGGGTTACTACTGGGCGGCCAGTGAGTACTGGGATGTTAAAGGCACAGTGGATTTTTTCGAGAAGAGTGGATTTCTATTACGTAGTGATTTTCGTTATAATATGCGGTACAAATTTCAGGGGAGCATTTCGGGAACGTGGACCCGGAAGGATTTTGATGTTCTGGGAACCAAAGAGAGGCGATGGGATCTCTCAGTCAGGCATTCCCAGACCATCTCACCGACAACGCGGGTTTCTGTCAACGGTCTCTTTGTGAGTTCCGGGAATCTACTCAAGGATATCAGTGCGAATCGGGAACAGCGGTTGCGCCAGGAAATTCGATCCAATGCGAAACTGATAAAACGGCTGGGTACTACAGGTAAATTGGAAGTCACATTGAACCAGACGAGAAATTTAAAAACCGAAGCTGTGAGCGAATTGCTACCCCAGATTACCCTTTCCAACCGTTGGGCCAATTTGATCCCAGGTCCCCGGACACAAAAAGGCGTGCAAGGAGAGAAACGCTGGTATAATGCGTTTACGATTCCTTACAATACCAATGTTTTGCTGAAGCGGAACCGGCAGAAACTGGAGAGCGGATCGGTGATCAATACCGATGGGCTCGGATGGGATCATGCCCTGGGGATGTATGTCTCGCCGACACTTTTCGGCTGGTTAAACGTCCGTCCGAGCATCGATTACAAGGCCACCATGTTTGACAGGCGTAAGGAATATTATTTAGATTCGGAGACCAACACCATTCAGAGCAGGGAGAAAAAGGGATTCTTCATGCTTCAGACCTATGGTACGTCTGTCTCCTTCAATACGAAGATATACGGGGCCTTTCAACCCCGGTTTCTGAAGAACGTCATGGTTCGCCACGTGGTCACACCCCGTTTGAGTTTTATTTTTAGACCCGATTTTTCCGATGAAAAGTACGGTTATTTTCAGGCTGTGGAGGATACGCAGGGTGTCGAGCAATATAGGGATCGTTATTCCGGAAGTATCTTCCGATCGACACCCACGGGGGAGAGCCAGTCGATGAGCTTCGGAGTGGACAATGTGTTTCAGATGAAGATGGGAGAAGGCGAAAATGAGAAGAAAATCGAACTATTTAAACTCAATTTCTCTTCGGCTTACAACTGGAAGGCTCCTCAATTTCGTCTGAGCGATCTATCTTCCTCCCTGAGGGCGGATCCTTCCCGGAGTATCAGTCTCGACATGCGTACGTCCCATTCGTTTTACCAGTATGAGGAAGGCCAGAAAATTGATCGACTCTATTTCCAGGAGATTACAATAAAAGACTGGAAAAGTTTCTTAACAAAAAAATGGGCACGATTGACGCGGTTATCTTTGAACCTGAATCTAAGGCTAAAGGGCACGGCCAGAAGCGGTGGATCGGCCGATGAGTCCATGCCTGTTGAAAGTGATGCCATGTTGAGTGATGTGCCGGATTTGGCCAATCTGCCGGGAGATCGATTGGATTTTGACGAACGGATGTCGGGATTTGATATCCCCTGGAACTTAACTGCCAGGTTGAGTTATACTGACAGTCGGTCCAATCCGGATAATCCATCCAAGAAATTCTGGGCCAGTATGAACCTGGATTTTAATTTAACGAAAAAGTGGAAAGTTTCATATCGGTCCCAATGGGATTTGCTGGAAGGGAAGCCGGTGAGTCAGGATTTTGTGTTCCAGAGGGATTTGCACTGCTGGGAAGCTCTGATCACATGGACGCCCACTGGATATAATAAACGCTTTTACTTTCGCATCGGTATTAAATCGTCCATGCTCAAGGATGTGAAGTTCGAGCGGGGGAAGGGTGCGAGAGCATTCAGCGGGAGTTCGCTTCAGAGAATGTTTTAACGGTGCTTTCATGAAAAAAATTTACCACGGAGAGACACGGAATTACACAGAAAAAAACAAACTGATAAATTGAGGTAATTAGATGAGAAAAGTGGAATAGGCTTATTGCTGAAGGCCGAAATTACTCAAAAGCATATCAATGGATGTGGTCTTCCCGATTCTTCACGGGACGTTCGGAGAAGATGGAACTCTCCAGGGATTGGATGGGCATGGCCGATATACCCTGTGTTGAAGCGGGGGTACTGGCCTCGGCCCTGGGTATGGATAAAATCAGGATGAAACAGATATATTTTCAGAATGATTTGCCGGTGTAGATTTTCTATGGTTCTTCGAAAGAACTGGATGGCATCCCCTGGTGTGATTGAGAGAGGTGTTCGGGAAGAAATCGGTTTCCCCTGCTTTATCAAGCCGGCCAATTCGGATTCGAGTGTGGGCGTTTATAAGGCCCATGATGAAAAGGAATTCAAGACCTTTATGAATCAAGCTGTGGAGTATGATCGTAAGGTTCTTATCGAAAAAGGGGTGGATGCAAGAGAACTGGAATGTGCGGTTTTAGGGAATGATGATCCCCAGGCATCGGGCGGGTCGATTTTTTCCTGGAAAGAGGGTCGAATAGAATTTATGTGAATGAAATTAATACCATTTGGATTGGTCATGGAGGCAACGGAGAGTAGGGCGAATCCCGAAGTGGTAAGCGATGTTTTAAGGAAAATGTTGGAACGGAAGATAGTACCTAAAGTGTAGCGAAGTGAGTAAAAGCGATTGAAGTCATTGGATCAGGGAACAGGAGAATTCTGTGATTGAATTAAAAAATTTGACGCGGCGGTTTGGGGATCTCATCGCGGTGGACAATGTATCGTTGACTATTCCGTCCGGACAAATATGTGGATATCTGGGTCCCAATGGGGCCGGGAAGACCACCACAGTGAAGATGCTGACGGGTATGATTCTACCGGATGCGGGAACGGCGGATATCTCCGGTTTTGACATCCAGGAGGAAACACTGGAAGTGAAACGGAGGATCGGATTCGTTCCCGAGTCGGGGGCTCTCTACCAGAGCTTGACGCCATTCGAATATCTTCAGTTTGTGGGTCAACTGTATGGAATGGAGGATATCACTCTCAAAGACAGGATCGAAGAATTCAGTGAATTCTTTCAATTCACGGAAAATATTCACCAAAGAATGACCGAGTTTTCCAAGGGGATGAAGCAAAAGGTGGTGATTGCTTCGGCCATGATTCACAATCCGGAAGTTATATTCCTAGACGAGCCGTTGAACGGTCTCGATGCCAATACGGCCGTACTGTTGAAGGAACTCATTCGCAATTTAGCAGATGATGGCAAGACCATCTTTTACTGTTCCCATATCCTGGATGTTGTGGAAAATCTTTGCGATAGGGTCGTGATCATTGACAAAGGGAAAATTGTGGCCGATGGCTCGGTGAACGCGCTGAAGGAGATGACAAAACGGTCCTCGCTGGAGGGCGTTTTCAGTGAATTGACCCATGCCGAAGATCTGGGAGAACTGGCCAAGGCATTTTCTAAAAAATTTAAAAAGTCAGCGGACCAGGAAACATGATAAACAGGATCTTACAAAATTTTGGAATCGATGGGAAACAGTTTAAGGTCCTCCTGCGTATCAGCATTCGGATGGATTTTCGGGCACACCAGGGTCTGGGCACCCAGCGCCGCAGACTTTCACCCATATTTAGGAGTTTGATTTTTTACAGTATCATGGGTGGCTCCCTGGCTGTGAGTCTCATACAGAGAACCACCCCTTTTCTCTTTTCGTTACTCACTTTAACGTATTCCATGGCCATGATGGCCTTTGCCGTTATCCTGGAGTTTGGCAACACCATTATCAGTCCGGACGATGGAGAAATCCTGTCCCCTCGACCCATAGGATCACGGACCTACTTTTTGGCCAAGTTGAGTAATCTGTTGTTTTATGTCTTCTTGATCGGTTCGGCCCTGTGTCTTTTTCCCGCTTTTTTGGGACTCCTTGTTCGAGGAGTCCCATGGTCCTTTCCGCTCATTTTTTATCCCATGGCCATGATGGCCAATTTGGCCTCTGCTTCTTTTGTGGTTTTGATCTATACGGGTCTGGTGAAGATCTTGCCTACAGAGAGATTTAAAGATGTCCTTGCCTATATTCAAATGGGTTTTACATTTCTTCTCTTTATATCCTACCAGGTCATTCCCCGCTTGACCCGGGAATTCCTCCTAAATGATTCTGAAATGTCGGGAATCTGGCTATATTTTATTCCTCCATCATGGTTTGCGGGAAGCGTTCAGGTACTCACGGGACTTGGAGGAAGCATGGATATTCGGCTCTCTTTCATGGCCGTCGTTGTGACCCTCGGTCTGGTGCTGTTTTCTTTCAGGAGGTTTTCTCTTCAATATGCTCATCACGTCTCAAATCTACAGACCGATACGCGATCAGTACTGAAAGCAGCCCCAACAGGACCGGCTGCTGCCAAAGAGGGATTTCTAAGCAATTTAATGCGGAAGATTGTGCGTACTCCTGAGTCTGCGGCCGGTTTCCGATTGGCCATGAATATGATTCGATCTGATCGATCGGTAAAGATGGCCATGTATCCCGTTTTTGGATTTCCCCTGGCATTTTTACTCCTGGCCATTGTGGAGGGAGAATTCCTGGATCCTTTTGTGAATCCCCCCTTTTCCGGTGAAAATAACATGTCCACGATGGTCATCTTTTTCGTTTTTTTCATGGTCTATTTCTTTGTCATTGGTATGGTGAATCATAAGGAATGGGAAGCTTCCTGGCTCTTCCATGTGGCACCTATTGCATCACCGGCTCGTTTCTACCGAGGTGTTAAAATATCCATCTTTTTCCGGCTGCTCTTCCCCTTTTTTATCCTCCTGGGCATTATCTACTGTACTCAGATTCCTTTCATCCATGGTTTGAAATACGTGCTTTCACTGTTTCTGTTTGGACTGGTGGCTTTTTCCGCCATTACGTTTTTCATCAAAGAATTTCCTTAATCCAGAAAGCCGATGAAAGGGGACAGGATTCAGCGGTTTTCTTTCTTGTTATTTGTCATGCCATTTTTTCTGTTGACGCTTTTTATCCAGGCCATCGTATTACTGATTCCCATTTTATGGTGGATAGAGCAAATGGTGATGCTGCTCTTATTCATCATTTTAGAAATGATTGCGGGGAAAAGGCTGAATCGCCGGTTGATTCGAAAAGAATTCTTATCTTGAAATAGATATCAAACTATTTATAAAAAATGGGGTATACAATGGATATAGAGCCTATATTGAGGTTTGCTTAATTGAATTTGCCCTTCGGAGAGAGGTGGGGCTTCTTTCTGTCAGGTGAATTGTATGGGTTGTGTTTTTATGTTTGTGGAGAAGAACATGAGATTCGTATATAAATATATCATGACATTATGTTTATTCGGTTTATCCTTTAAAGCCCTATCTGCTCAGGAAATCGTCATCAGGGGCAGGGTGTGTCATGCGAATACATACCAGGAAATATCGCAAGTCAATATCTATATTAAAGAGACCAATATTGGGACGACTTCTGATATCCATGGAACGTTTACGCTAAGGATTCCAACACCGAATCGGGAATGGATTCTTGTTTTTGAACATATTGCCTATTTTGCCATTCAAATTCCGCTTATCGAAGCCCAGAACCGGAGCCGGTTTGATCTTCAACCCCGGGTGATCCAGCTCCCCGAGATCAGCGTGGTTGCCGAGAAAGGCGCCTCAGAAATACTCAAGGACATTCCTCAATCCCATTCGATCATCTCGGCTGAAAGTTTCGAAATACGGGGTTATGTGGATGTGGCAGATTTGTTGAAGACCGAACAGAGTATACAAGTCGATGAAGAATTGAGCGGAAAAAAAACGGTCGGTATACGGGGTGGAAATCCCGATGATGTGGTTGTCTTATACAACGGTGTGAGAATGAATAATCTCTATGACAATGTGTTCGATTTGTCCCTCATCAATCTTGAGGATGTGAGTCAGCTGGAAATCATCCGTGGGAGTAATACCGCCCTGTACGGTGCAGATGCCAATTCGGGTGTGATCAACATCGTCCCGAAAACACATAGCCAGTTTTCTACGCGTGTTCAGCAAAAAATCGGAACATATGCTTTGGGTACCTGGGATGTGCATTTTAACAGGAATTTTTATGATCGTCTGAATCTGTCGTATACCTATAAAGAAGGGGGTACGCAGAGATTATATTCCGACAGTGTGGATGTCGATAATTATTTGAAAAACATGAAGACTTATCATACCGGGAGTATGGTCTATTCATTATCCGGGAGGGATAAGGGGCTCGCAGAAGAAAATCTCAGCCTCATGTATTTGAATTCCAAGTTGGAATATGAAAACCTTCAATTCAACGAAAATCTTTTAAACCGTAATCAGATGATCTCCATGCAGTTTGACGGCCATATCGGGTGGAGACGCAACGTGAAATTGAGGGGTTCGTATCAATGGTTGGACGAGGAACGAATTTCTTCAGTTGAGAATTGGCAGATCGACCGGCATGTTCTAAACAAAGCCTTGAATTTCGGAGTGGAAAAGCGTTTTATCATGCAGCAGTTAGAGTTCCTGGCGGGCTACCAATATGAAGGCAGCGAACTAAATTTCCAGGATGAACGAAGGGTCCCTGGAGAGGAATCGTTGGGGATTGAATCGGCTTTACTTTCCCGCAAAAAACATGGTGTGGTGGGAATTGCAAAAATACACGTACCGACCGAGTCCAGTTTCTACAAAGCCACAGATTTTGATGTGAGCTTCCGGTATGACCATTTGACAG
>CAZYTI010000172.1:0-7763 GCA_964650065.1 uncultured bacterium | reverse complement strand
TCGTATGATTCTGTTTGTGACGCTTGTTGGCTATTCCCCCGGATTCAGTCAGTCGGTGAATCTTCCTATGGAGCATTGGATCTATCCGTTTATTGAACTACTGGAAACAAAAGGGCTTTATGATGAAATCGGCTTTCGGTCCTTCCCCTTATCACGACAAGAGATTGCAAAGATTCTTTCTCAGGCTGATCGGATGGTAAAGGAAAAGCATATCAGTTTAACCATGACCGAGATGGCCCAATTGGAACAATTCAAGGGTGAATTCCATGAGGAGCTCGAAAATCTGAAACTTCATGCCGATCCCAGCTATCACGAACGCCATCTTTTTTCCTGGTCCCAGGCGAATAATAAAATTCATGCAGATTTTGACTTTGGTTTCGATTTGGATGTGAGAAAAGGAGATCGAACCCCTGCCACCGAGGCGACTACGCACACGACCCTTGGCGGAATCCTTAGGGGGAAATTAAAGGAGAGTCTGGGATTTCATGTTTTTGTACGCAACACGATACATCGGGGTACGGATATCACCCAGGAAAATTATGATCCGTCTCAGGGATTGCCTATAAGCTTGTCGGGTAAGAATGTGTATACCGATGAAGCCATCGCCTATCTCGTTTGGAAGCTCCCCTGGTTTCGACTGGAAGTGGGTCGCAATAGAGCGAAATGGGGGCCGGGGTACCGAGGCAGTCTGATGCTTTCGATGCAAAATCCACTCTTCGATATGATCAAGCTCAAACTCAAGGTCAAACGATTTCAATTTACGAGTATTCACGGGAGTCTCAATAGCAGTGTTGGGAGCAAGTATTTTGCAGCACATCGTCTCGAAATTAAACTATTCTCATGGCTCTATCTGGCAGGCAGTGAATCCGTTGTTTATGGCAACCGGGGGATTGAATTTCAATATCTTAATCCCATTATGCCCTATCATGTGGCCGAACACCATCTGGGTGACCGCGACAACAATATGATCGGTTTTGATATTTCCGCATTTCCATTAAAGAATGTGAAGTTATATTTTGAACTCTTTTTGGATGATTATTCCCTTTCAAAGAATCCATTCACTTATTTTGGAAATAAATTTGCGTTTCTCATCGGAGGATATTGGGTGGAACCCCTGGGTATCGAGAATGTCGATCTTCACACGGAATATGCCCGCATTGAACCTTATGTCTATACACATTATGACCCGATTAATGTTTATCAAAATTACGACCAAAGCATCGGCCATTGGCTGGGTCCCAATGCAGATCATTTGTTTATGGAACTCAATTTTAGGCCGAGCCGGGATTTAAAGTTGACCTTGACTCTGGATAAGGTGCGTAACGGCACCGGGAGTATTACGGAACCCTGGAATGCGAGTCTCGGTATGAAAAAAGAATTCTTGTCCGGTGTTGTTGAAGAATTAACCGATTATGGTGTGCATTTATCTCATCAAATGTTCCGCGATTTCTTTGTTCGTTTAAAAGCCAATTGGATGCTCACGAAGCAATTCAATCTTGTCGAAAATGAGGATGTCAGCGATTTCCGTGTCCACCTTCAACTCCTCCTCAATTATTAACTGTTTCATCCATTTTTCAGATATTTTTCCCCATTCATGATCCACAAAAAGCGTTGACTTTCTTAACCTTATTCATTAAATTATAAATTAATTTTATTAGAGGAATTCATATGAGAAAATGCCTGGTCACTGGTGGGGCGGGTTTTATTGGTAGTAATTTTATCCATTACATGCTCGAAAAACATGATGATGTGAGGATCATCAATCTCGATAAGCTCACTTATGCCGGTAATTTGGATAATCTGAGAGATGTTGAAAAAGATCCCAGATATCGTTTTGTTCATGGGGACATCTGTGATGAGTCGATGGTCAACGAAATCATGACGGATGTGGATATCGTTATCAACTTTGCCGCTGAGAGTCATGTCGACCGGTCCATCGGTAAACCGGAAGATTTCATCAAGACGGATATTTTTGGTACCTTTGTGCTTTTGGAAGCTTCGAGGAAGCATGGGATTCAGCGGTTCGTACAGATCAGTACGGATGAAGTTTATGGCAGTATCGAGGATGGTCTGTTTAAGGAAACCGATCCTCTGATGCCTTCCAGTCCTTACTCCGCATCCAAGGCCGGAGCCGACCGGTTGGTCTACTCCTACTACGTCACATATGGACTCTCCGTGGTCATTCCCAGAAGTTCAAACAATTTCGGTCCCCATCAATTTCCGGAAAAACTCATCTCATTATTCGTGACCAATGCCCTGGACGACAAAGAACTACCCATCTATGGTGATGGGAGGAATGTCCGTGACTGGTTGTTCGTCCTGGATAACTGTGAGGCTATTGATGTCATCATGGAACAGGGCAAGGATGGAGAAGTGTACAATGTCGGTGGTGATAATGAAAAGAATAATCTGGAGATTACCAAGACCATCCTTGAGAGCCTGGACAAGCCCAAGAGTTTGATGGCCTTTGTCAAGGATAGGGCGGGACACGACCGAAGATATGCTCTGGATCTCGCCAAGATCGGCCGTCTGGGATGGAAACCTCGTTATTCCTTTGAGGAGGCAATGCAAAAGACAATTCACTGGTATCGAGACAACAGGTGGTGGTGGGAAAAATTAAAAGATGGGGCTTATCTGGAATATTATCAAAAACACTATAAGAGAGAATTATAATTAATAATATAATGTAGGAGGCATCTGTGGATCTCAAGCAGAAAATTGAATCGAAGCAAGCAATAATCGGTGTCATTGGTTTGGGTTATGTAGGACTCCCGTTACTGATGGAATTTGTTGAGGAAGGATTCCAATGTATTGGTTTTGATATTGACGACAGAAAAGTTGATATGCTGAAAGAGAAAAAATCATATATCAAGCATCTATCCATAGAACGCATTGCGGGTATCGTTGAGAGTGGTAAATTCGATGCCACAGTGGACTTCTCCCGCATCACAGAGGTCGATTGTATCATCGTGGCTGTACCGACGCCCCTGGACAAACATCAACAACCGGATCTGAGTTTTATTACAGACACTTCAGAGACCATATCCAAATATCTTAAACAGGGGCAGTTGGTTGTTTTGGAGAGCTCGACCTGGCCCGGAACGACCGAAGAGGTCATGAGACCGATCCTGGAAAAATCGGGTCTGAAATGTGAAAAAGAATTCCACCTGGCTTTCTCACCCGAGCGGGAGGATCCCAACAATCCAACATTTACGACCAAGACCATACCCAAGGTCGTCGGATCCAACGATCCATACAGCCTGGAATGTACGACAGCACTCTATGACAAAGTGATTGTCCAAACCGTACCCGTTTCGTCCAGTCAGGCTGCCGAGGCTACCAAACTTTTAGAAAATATTTTTCGGTCTGTGAATATCGCCCTGGTGAATGAAATGAAGATGATTTTGGATAAGATGGGAATTGACGTATGGGAAGTCATCGAAGCCGCAACGACGAAACCCTTTGGTTTTATGCCGTTTTATCCGGGACCCGGATTGGGGGGACATTGCATACCCATCGATCCCTTCTACCTGACCTGGAAGGCCAAGGAATATGATATGCCCACACGGTTTATTGAATTGGCAGGCGAAATCAACACATCCATGCCTTATTGGGTCGTCTATAAAATCATGGAGGCACTCAACGAGAAGGGGAAGAGTGTGAAGGGGGCAAAACTGCTCATATTGGGTGCGGCCTATAAAAAGAATGTGGATGATATGCGGGAGAGTCCTACATTAAAACTCATCGAGATCCTTGAGAGCCGGGGGGCCGAAGTCGACTACAACGATCCTTACATACCCAAAATGCCAATGGTACGGAAATATCAGTACGATATGGAAAGTGTGGAACTCACACCCGAGAACCTTCAGAAATATGACGCGGTGATTATATCTACGGGCCATGACTGTTACGATTATGATCATGTGGTTAAACATGCCCGGTTGGTCATCGACACGAGGAATGCGACCAAGAATGTGGATGAGAATCGGGAGAAAATAGTCAAAGCTTAAATTTCCTGAAGTTGAGAATCACTTCAGGAAATTTAAAAGATTATATACTTCAATAATGTAAAATTATACGGGAGATTGATTACGATATGAGATTTCGAATCGTTGTCGGGATTTTGTTTGCAGGATTTATTCTGTCAGGGATGAGTACAGCTCAAGTCCTGGAACAAGAGATTCAGACGAAAGAGCGTTCAACCCCACAGGTCATCGACTTCTCGAGATTCTTCAATCAGCAACAGATGACCCGGGAGGAATTTGAGACTTGGAAGACCCAACGAGAGCTAAGGTTAAGGGAACGATTTACGCAAATGGAGGCCCTGGAAGGAGCCGTGGATCCCGGAACATACATCGTTGGTCCGGGAGATCTCTTTTCCTTTAACGTCTGGGGTACAATGGAAATCCAATTCCCCGTTGCCGTTTCACCGGAAGGCAAGCTCCTGGTACCGACGGTTGGGGAAGTAGAGGTAGACGGGAAACGACTTGATGAAGTCCAAGACATCGTCATATCCAAAGCTGCACCTATATATGAAAATAGCAATGTATCTCTCACATTAGAAGCGCTGCGTATATTTCGGGTTCAAGTAATAGGAGAGGTTCAATACCCGGCAACTTATTTTGCATTAGCCGTTGATCGTTTATCGGAGATGATCAAAGAAGCCGGAGGAATTACGGACTGGGCCTGGATGGGAGGCATTGAAGTTCGACACACGGATGGTACTGTTGAACGCTTCGACCTCGATGCATTTGAGCAGGATGGAGATTTGCAGGAGACTCCCTTTATCAATGGAGGCGATGTCATCTACGTGCCTCCCATTAAAATTACTGAAAACTTGGTTCATGTGAAGAGTGATATGGAAAGTTCAGGTTGGTACCAAATATCACCAAATGAGAAATTGTTGAAATTTCTTCAGAGAATTAGAGTGTTGAACAGAAATTCTGATCTTACACAAATAATTGTGATTCGAAAAGAGGACCCGGGCAGAGAGGGAGCCGAAAAAAAACAATTTTTAACACTCCTCCAGATTGATGGCAGCATTGATCAGGATTTTATACTTGAACATGGTGATGAAATATTGCTTCCTTCGCAATATGTTTATGTTAAGGGTGCGGTTCAGAAACCTGGTGCATATCCTTTTGTATTAAACCTGACGGCGAAGGATTATGCTGGTATGGCCGGAGGCGACTTCCAATCGGGTCACATTAAAAAAATAAAAGTCTACCATGTAAGTACGGGGAAGACAGAGAAAGGTCCCGATATCCTCGTACAAGCCGGTGACATAGTTCATTTAAATACGACCTGGACTCAGCGACTGGCACCATTTTTACAGATCATTTCCGTGACTGCATCTATCGTTATTGCAGCGAGAGCTGCGGGACTTTTTGGACAGTAATTTCATTTATGTCCAGACAAGACCGTTATCGGTTATGTCCAATGTCCTGAGATGAGTCAAATAAATGTCAATGCCTTTGGTGTTTGATGAAGGAATCTTATATGGAAAAGAATGAAATTGGATTTGTCGATTATTTATCTTTCCTCGTGAAATGGCGTAAGGTTATAATAATTACATTTATTACCGTTTGCGTTCTGGCCGCGGGTCTGAGTCTCATTCTGCCCAAATGGTACAAAGCGAATACCACCATTTTACCTCCTGTGGAGGAAGGTTCTGATTTGGGCATATCTTCTCTGTTGAGTAGTATACCCTTTTCGGGTGCGGGATTGGGACTTGGAATTATGTCTGAGCAAACTTCTCTTTTTCTGGCGATAGTGAACAGTCGAAGCGTGATGGAGAAGGTCATCCATAAGTTTGATTTGGCAAATCGTTACAAATCGAAAAATATGGAGGAAACGCTTAAAACTCTAAGAAGTCGTGTCACCGTAAAGGTAAACGAAGAAGGGACTATTTCATTAAGCTGTTTCGCCAAAACAAAATATTTCGGTACAAAAGATCAGATCAAGGAAGCCAAACAGATCGTCATGGAAATGGCGAATTTTTATATTGATGAGTTGGATCGTGTAAATAAACGATTGAAGGTCGATAGGGCGAGGAATACACGGATTTTCATTGAAGGAAGATACATTCAAAATTTAGAAGACCTGCGAAACGCGGAAGAAACCTTTAAAGCTTTTCAGGAGAAGTATGGAGCCATTGCATTGCCGGAACAAACCACTGCAACAATCAGTGCCGCCGCTGAATTCACGGCACAAATAATGATTAAGGAGGTCGAACTCGGACTTCTTGGGAAGAGTGTGGGTGAATCCCATTCCGAATACCGCCGTACCCTATTTGAACTGGAGGAACTCCAGAAAAAATATGATCAATTTCAGCTGGGTAGGGAAAGGTCTCTTTTTCGTGAGGGAAATGAGCCGATTTCCAAAGATTTATTTCTGCCTTTAGATGAGATCCCCGATTTGGGACTTCAATATGCACGGTGTTTTCGCGAAGTGAAGTTACAGGAAACCATTATGGAGTTCCTCCTTCCTCAATATGAACAGGCCAAGATCAGAGAGGCCAGAGATACGCCGACGGTTCAGATTCTGGATCCAGCTGTTCTTCCGATACTCCGGGCCCGACCACGGAGAGCTATTTTTGTAGCAATCACCGGTCTGACCACGCTCTTGGTCCTGCTCACCTTCATTGCCATATATGAGCGCGTCCAAATTTTACGGACATACGACGTTGATAAATATCAAAAGATAATAAACATCGTTTCAACTTTCAAAAACGATTTGCGTTTTTGGGAGAGAAAAAGATCAAGATAATTATTAATCATGTTTATATGCAGACAAAGCCATTTCATTATCAACCGGAATCCCTCGAAGCCCCAAAAGTAAAATTATTTCTTACTTTCGCATCTATTGTTTTAGGTTTACTCATCTCATTTCTAATATATGAGATTTCGTATTTAAAAAGCATCTTCATCATTTTAGGATGCTTGACCATAATACTTTTCTTCAGATACCCTGAGCTTGGTTTGGTCATGTCCTTTTCCTCGGGCATATTTAAAGAATGGCTTTCCACTCATGTGTCAGTTTTTGCCCAATTTGATTTTACTGTAATTGTGTTTGGATTGTCGCTCTTAAGTGTCATCTTGGTTTTAATACGGAAAGGAACCCTATTTGATATTCCCATTCACAGCAGTTTTATCCCCTTCATGGCTTTTACAGGGATGTTATTCATTTCGACACTCTATACACCTTCACCCGAATACGGAAATATGAAGGCCTTTAGTTTTCTATTTTTTAATTGGGCTCTTTTTCTTTTCCCAATTTTGGTCATACGGGAAGAAAAAACGTGTTGGAGAATTATATTTCTTCTCGTTGCTTTGGGGGGCGTTGTATCACTATCTACGATTTTCACACTCTTAAAAGGAATATCACAACAGAATCTCCTCTTATCCTATCGGGCTTCCTTCTTGGGTATTAATTCCATCAGCTATGGTGGCTGGGTGGGTATGATTGCCATTCTCCTGATCTCTGTTTTGCCAAGGATCAATAAGCGTATCCAGCGCATAACAGCCATTTTAATGATTCTTCTCTTGACTGTAGCATTATTGGTTTCGAATTCACGGGGGCCCCTTCTTAGTTTTATCTTAACGCTCCTGGTCATTTTAATCGTTAGATTCAGGAGTATACCAAAGAAAAAATTAGCCTTTCTGTTTGGGATTTTCATTATCCTTATCATCGTAACATTTACATTATTGCCTGCACAATTAACGAGTCGATATACTGACATTTTTCAGAATCGGCAATCCCAG
>CAZYTI010000171.1:0-7765 GCA_964650065.1 uncultured bacterium | reverse complement strand
AGCGGGTACAATAGAAGGGTGTTAATTTACATCACGATCATGGTCCATTGGGCGCTGCCTTTTACACACGTGCCATGGAACGTCAATTGGAGATCATGAAAGAGATGGGATGCAATGCCGTACGGAACAGCCACAACGTGTGTGCCCCGGAAGTTTTGGATCTGTGCGACAGGATGGGACTACTGGTCTTCGACGAAGCCTTTGACAAGTGGGACGGAAAGGCGGACATCCTTACGGATACCGATTTCTATGAATTCGGAGAGCGAAACATGCGTAATTTTGTTAAGCGCGACCGCAACCATCCCTCGGTGGTGATCTGGAGTGTGGGTAATGAAATCCGGGATATCCAGCAAAATCTCAATGGGGGATTAAGTAAGCTGCATGCCATGGTCGGGTATGTCCGGAAATATGATCCCACACGTCCCGTGACCATGGTGTGTGATATGGTCCACACCGTCCAGTGGCGCCACTTCGATTATTACGATCTCCACTGTTGGAATTACGGACAGCGGTATCTGCCGGCCCGAAATGCCGATCCCTCCAAACCAGTGATTATCAGTGAGTCGGCCTCAACTGTGAGTACCCGGGGCTTTTATGAATGGCCTCTGCCTGCGACAAAGACAGATTTTACCCAATCTCTGCAGGTGAGTTCGTACGACCTGAATGCGCCTTGGTGGGCGGAAATCAGTGATGATGATTTTATGTGGCAGGAACAGGACCGGTATATCTGTGGAGAATTTGTCTGGACGGGATTTGATTATTTAGGCGAACCGACGCCATATAGCGACCAATGGGCACGGGAGGGAAAGATCACCCGGGAACAGGTCTCCAGGAGTTCCTATTTCGGCATCGTGGACTTGTGCGGGATACCCAAGGATAGATACTATCTATATCGCAGTCTCTGGGCACCCCAGGAAACAACGGTTCATATCCTGCCCCACTGGACCTGGGAGGGTATGGAGGGACAGACCATCCCCGTATTTGTCTATACCAATGGTGATTGCGCCGAATTGTTTCTGAATGGTCACTCGCTGGGCAAAGCATCTAAAAATCCCAAATCGGAAAACTCCGTTGAACGGTATCGGTTGATGTGGAACGATGTGATTTGCTAATCCGGTGAGCTCAAGGCCGTCGCCTATCGAGAGGGCCGGGTCATCGGAGAAAATGTGGTCAGGACGGCCGGGAAACCCGCCTATTTAAAACTCATACCGGATAGATCACGGATCGATGCTGATGGCGAAGATCTGTGCTACATTCTCGTTGAAGCCTATGATAAAAAGGGCATCCTGTGTCCACATGCCGATCATCTGGTCCGATTTACTATTGACGGTCCTGCCGATATCGCGGGAGTGGGAAACGGCAACCCCCAATCAACGGAATCCTTCCTGGCCGATTATCGACATCTCTTCTTCGGAAAAGCCATGCTGATAGTAAGATCGGTCGAAGGAGTAGAGGGAAGAATAAAAATCGTGGCAAAGAGTGATGGATTGAAGGAAGCGAAAACGTCTGTTGTGAGCCAATAGAATGACGAGTATTTATATATTTGAACCGTTTTCACACAGTCTTTTAAGCTCGTTCCCACGTTTAACGTGGGAACGAGGATAATTCGCCGCATCGGGACTTGAAAAAATGAGGAATTTAAAAACGCAATCATGGGAGTAATTATGAAAGCCGCCAATGCATTGGGAAATAAAATTATTCTCCTGTTGATCATGAGTCAACTTACAGGTGTTTCCGCATTTTCCGCAGATTGCAATAATGAAAATGGACGATCACACGTCCAGTCGAAAACAACGGGATCCTTGAAAGCCGTATCCTTCAGCTTTCAGCCCATGGTTTCGGGTGTTCAGTCCGTTTATGTCGCGGGAACATTTAATGACTGGAACGGCAATGCCGACCGGATGCATGATTTGAATGGCGACGGGATTTATGAAACCACCTTGCTTTTGCCTCCCGGCCGGTACCTGTATAAAATCGTCGTGGACGGGCAGTGGCTTTCCGATCCCAATGCCTCTCAATTCGAGAGCGACGGCAGGGATGGCAGGAACAGTATTCTCATGGTGGATGACACCTTCCAGGACGTGGACAACAGGAGGGGGGATGGCAGTATTCTTACCGGCAATATTCCATTGAAATTGGATTATACCATGGTCAACCCTTTGGATAATGGACGGGTCGAATTCTGGGCCCGTGCCAACCAGAATGATGTAGACAGTGTTCACCTTATTTATATCTGGAAGGGTGATGAGAAACGGTTCGAAATGGTTCCCCAGGAATCGGATATGGTTTTCCAATACTTTCGGGGGATTGTCGATTTTATGGAATTCAATCCGGTACATTTCACATTCCAATATCGTGATGGAGATACCCGCATGTACGCCACACCTTCAGGATTCATGCAGCATCGACCCGAAGGGGAGTCCATGTTTCTTTACGATCCCGGGATCCTGACGGTCTTTAAGACGCCCGATTGGGCAAAACACGGTATTTTTTATCAAATCTTTCCTGACCGGTTTCGGAATGGCGACTCGAGCAACGATCAGGATTTCTCAGAAAAGTATTATGAAGGATTCACCGAGCTGCCTGATTCTGGAAAAACCAACGATGAATATTTTCACTTTGTCGAGGATTGGAAGGATATCGCCGGACTGTCCAGGAGTCCCTACAGAACCGATGGGCGGCCCGATTATTACTCCTTCTATGGAGGGGATATTGTCGGTGTCATGGAAAAACTTCCCTATCTGAGCGATCTGGGAGTCACCATTATTTATTTCAATCCTCTAAACGAGGCCAAATCAAATCATAAATACGATCCTGTCGATTATCTCAAAATCGATCCCCATTTTGCCGATGAGAAGACATTTCAGGCATTCGTGAAAAAAGCCCATGAGTACGGCATCCGAATCATCGTGGACATGGCATTCAATCATACGGGAGACTGGCACTTTGCCTTCGTGGATACCAGGGAGAAGGGAGAAGCCTCTCAATACTGGCACTGGTTTGAATGGAATCGCTGGCCGCTGCCCGATGAGGGTCCTCCTACACCCTGTGATTATTATAGTTGCTGGTGGGGATTTCCATTACATCCCAATCTCAATTTTGACTTGTCCTTACCCAATGACCAGGAAAACGATATCACAGACATAGCCCGGGCTGATCCCAACATGGATGTCGTAAACTATATTCTCGAGGTCCCGCGATATTGGCTGGGTGTCCTGGATATCGACGGCTTCCGGCTGGACGTCACCAATGAAGTGCCCTTCTGGTTCTGGAAAGAATTTCGACGGGTGGTGGATGAGGTGAAGCCCGATGCTTTTCTGATCGCTGAAATATGGGGCGATGCCATGCCGTGGCTGGGGCCCCACGGTTTTCATTCGACCATGAACTATAAATATTTTCGTGATCCTGTTTTGAAGTTCATCGGATTGGGCCAGGGGGATGCTGAGTCCTTCGACAGGGAAATGGCTCCCGGCAGGAATCTCTATCCCATCCAGGCGGCTCACGTGATGATGAACCTGGTAGGCAGCCATGATACTGAACGGTTTCTCCACACGGTAAAGCACGATGTGCGCCGACTGAACCTGTCAGCGTTATTCCAGATGACCTATCCGGGTATTCCCCATATCTACTACGGCGATGAGATCGCTCTTGCGGGGAGTAAGGATCCGGACAACCGAAGGCCCTTCCCATGGGACTGGGAGGCAGATTCCCAAGCGCAGGCGGTTCTCGATTTTTATAAACGGGTCACTGCGATTCGACATCAGTATCCGGCACTTCGGACCGGCCGGTTTAAGACCATGCTCACTCAGGGAAAAATCTATGGTTTTTTACGGGAGGATGATCAGAACCGGATTCTCATTGTTCTCAACAATGATCTGGAAAATGCAGAGATTTCTATCCAACCCGCAGAATATGATTTCGATGATAGAGCGATGTTCAGGGATGAATTGAATGGAGATCTACTGACACCTCACAATGGGAAGCTACTGATTAAACTCCAACCCTTATCGGGCACAATACTGGTTCCTTTGGATTAATAGAATAGCATAAATTAAAAATGTGACAATTTTGTAAAAAAATCCTTGACAAATAAAAATCTTTTTTGTATACTACCTTCATTGGAAGGGCTTCCAAAGCGATATTTACGCTGTAAATTCAGGAAGACCTTCTTAATTTTTCTCACCTGTTGGAAGGGCTTCCAAACCTCGGAGGGGTATGGATGGCGGTCACCATTTATGATGTTGCCAAGAAAGCCGGCGTAGGTATCGGCACCGTCTCCAGAACCATCAATAACAGTCCCCAGGTCGCAACACAAACCAAAGCAAAAGTATTACAAGCCATTGAAGAATTAAAGTACGAACCCCATGCATTGGCCCGGGGCCTGGCCCGGAAAAAAACGAATATGATCGCCATCATTGTTCCTTTTTTCACCGGTTATTTTTATCACGAACTCTTAAAAGGTGTACAGCGGGAACTGTCCGAACATCAATACGATCTAATACTCTACAATGTCGATCAAAGTTACAAGACAGAACTCTTTCTCAAAAGAACGCTTCAGGAAAAACGGGTGGACGGTGTGTTGCTCATTTCCCTGGGAATCGAAGATACCTATGCGAATCGTTTTATCTTAACACATTTTCCCATCTTGCTCCTGGACGGTTATCATCCTCATCTAGACTCCATCACCGTTGAAAACGAGCAGGGTGCCTATCTGGCTACACAGCATCTGATCCAATTGGGGCATACGAAGGTAGGTATGATCGATGCGCAGTTAAAGAGCTCTCCGGCCCAGGTCAGACTGAAAGGCTATCGACGGGCACTCTCTGAATACCACATACCTTTTCATGAACAGCGTTTGGTCATCAGTGATTCGATTACGGAAAGGGATGGTTTCAACCAGCAAGCCGGATACCAGGGGATGAAGAAATTGATGACATTGGGCGAAGACTGCCCAACGGCCGTGTTTGTATCAAGCGATATCCAGGCTGTGGGTGCCATCCGTGCCATAAAAGAAAAAGGATTGCAGATTCCAGATGATATTGCCATTGTCGGATTCGATGACATTGAATTGTCTGAATACATCGGATTAACCACGGTGCATCAGCCCATGTTTCATATGGGGCGACTGGCAGTGGATCGATTGATGGCCCGAATTGAGAGTAGCGATCTTCAGGAGTTTAAAAAGAGCTTCGCAACACGTCTTATTATCCGGGAGACTTGCGGCGCATCGAAAAAAGCGGTTGCCTGACTTACAATGGGAAGGAATGATCCCCTTACGAATAAAAGTTCACCCGATTTTTAGCGAGCTTCTCGCAGCAGCATTGGTTCTCATGTTTGTGAGCTGTGGGAAGTATAATCCAGAGGTTGATCCATCTGCTCTGGCAGTGGTCGGGGATCAAATCATCGACAAAGATGCATTTGCACAGAAGTATCAAGATTTTCGAAGACGAACTGGAGCTCAGGATACGGGACAGGCACGCCGGAGTATGCTAAACAACTTTATCTCTGAGGCGTTGTTGATCGAAGAAGCCCGAAGACGAGGGTACGATGAAGATGGTGTGGGTCAGCATGAGCATGAGAGAATCAAAATCCAAGCATTGTTGAATGCGTACCATCGCCGTTTTATTTCGAATACCGTTTCCGTCACTGAAGATGAGCTCGTGCGTCTGTTCGTCAATACCAATACCAAAATCAGGGCGTCCCATCTATACGCACCTACCCGAGAGCAGGCGGATTCCCTTTTTCAGCTTCTTGAGCAGGGTGTGCCTTTTGAGGATCTGGCCAGGACCACTTTTCAGGATCCCAGATTACGTGAATCGAGCGGGTCGCTGGGTTATTTTACGGTGGATGAGATGGAACCTTCCTTTGAGGAAGCGGCTTATGCCTTGGATATCGGTGAGATTTCCCAACCGGTTCGGACCAGTGATGGCTATAGTATCATTCGGGTGGATGATCGAAAAGGAAATCCTCTCGTCACTGAGACCGAATTTTCCAAGCACCGACATAAACTCCAGGTTTACTGGAAAAAACGGAAGACGATGAAAGCATTGCAGCGTCATACGGATTCTCTGAAACAAGCATTAGAAATATCCTTTAACGAGAAGAGCGTTGCCGAACTGTTCCGTATTTTAAAAGATGAAAACATAGAAAACTTTCAGGAAACCGAGATTTCACAGAAGAAAATCCATGAACTGGATAACATGGTATTGGTCCTGTCGAAATTAGGACCATGGAACGGGAAGAAATTTCAGGAATGGGCCAGTTACACATCTGAAGATCAGCATGCATACATCAGAAATATTGACAATCTGAAACAATTTATTGAGGGTTTGGTGATCCGATCCCACATTATCAAAACGGCAAAGAAACACAAACTCCACAAAACCCTCTCATATGAGAAAAGTGTAAACGAAGCCTTGGACAATTCCCTTTTCGAGCGTATTGAAAACGATCTTTACCAGGAATTTGATATTCCAGAAGATTCATTACGACAATACTATGAAAGCGATCCGTCCCGATTTGCAGAGTCACCCAAAATTCGGCTGCGGGAAATCGTCCTGGACAATGCAGATAGGGTGGATTTCATACAAACGCGGCTCGAGGCAGGAATCCCTTTCTCTGATTTAGCAACTGAATACTCGGTTAGGCCAGCGAGTGCCGCCCGGGGTGGGGATCTGGGATATCTCACACCTGATGTATTGGGCAAGTGGTCGAGTCGAGTGATGTCCATGGAGATTGGTGATTGGGCAGGCCCGTTACAGGTAGATCCGTACCTTGTTTTTTTGAAATGTGTCGATAAGATACTCCTAAGCATTCGCAGTTTTGAGGAAGCAAGAGGCGATGTCGAAAATGCGGTTCGAGCATCCTGGTGGTATGACATTCGACAGGAAAGGATACAAGAGATACGAGAAAATGTTACGGTGGCATCCTTTCCAGAGAAACTTATACAAACTCAATTCAATTAGATAGAGGCATTTAGACTATGAAAAGAAAACAAACCTCCATCCTGTTATCTGCGCTTCTTTGTTTGGTTTTCGCGGGAAACTTTTGGGCGCAAAGTGCAGGTAAAATCGTGGGCACGATCGTCGATGGTGAAACCCGGGAACCCCTGATCGGTGCGAATGTCATGATCGAGGGAACCGTGTTGGGTACATCCAGCGATTTTGAGGGACGTTTCATTATTCTGCGCGTCCCTCCCGGGAGATACAATGTGGTGGCCAATTATATCGGTTACAAGAGAATGACCATTCAGAATGTGTCGGTCATGACCGATCTGACCACCGATATTTCCTTCGAACTGACCACCGAGATCATCGTAGGGGAGGCTGTGGTCGTAGTTGCCGAGACACCGCTCATACGCAAGGATTTAACATCGGTCGAAGCTCGGGTGCAGGCCGAAGATATAGAGAAAATGCCGGTCCAGGAATTGGGAGATCTGCTGAATGTACAGGCAGGGGTATCCAGGGATGCGGGTGGAAGTATTCATATCCGCGGTGGACGCTCGTCGGAGGTCTCGTATCTGGTCAACGGCATCAGTATCACCGATGATTTCAGCCGTTCACAGGCGCTTCAGATCGAGAATGAATCCATACAGGAGCTTCAGGTCATCAGCGGTACATTCAATGCAGAATACGGCAATGCCATGAGCGGTGTCATTAATGTGGTCACCAAAACGGGCAGTAGTCGATTGCGGGGCGGCTTAGAAGCCTGGACAGGAGATTATATCAGCGGGAAAGACGATATATTTTACAATATCGATGATTAC
>CAZYTI010000170.1:0-7770 GCA_964650065.1 uncultured bacterium | reverse complement strand
TTACCAGTTCCCTTTTCGTCTGTTCCGATATAATTACCCATAACAAAATTACTTTCGGCCATTCCAATAAAAATCCCGGCTTGAGAATTCCCAGAAATGATATTTCTTTCGCTGACCGTTTTTCCTCCAATATAATTTGAACTGGCGCCACCCGATAACCAAACACCATATCTGCTTTTCAGGGAATCTGTGCCGGTTTTATTGGTGCCAATATAATTTCCAGTAACCCTATTATTTTGAGTCCCTGTGCCATCAATAAATACTCCGATATTCGAATTCCCTGATATCACATTTCTCTTTTCTAATGATGTTCCACCCACAAAATTCGAATCGGCAGAATTTCCAATTTTGATTCCATATTTATTTTCTACTTCTTTAGTTCCATTTCTATCTGTACCAATAAAATTTGCCCAAATGTTGTTTCTCTCTGTCCCACTATCTTCTATTAAAACACCGCTTTCCGTATTCCCCGAAATGACATTTCTACAGTCTTGAGCTGCACCGCCAATCGTATTGGATACGGCTTGATCACGGATATGAATCCCAATCTTATTCGGTAAGGGTTTCTCCCCCGATCCGGTAGTCCCTATATAATTGCCTGAAACGACATTTTTAGTTGTCCCGCTATTTTCAATTAAAACGCCGTTTTCTGTGTTTCCAGAGATCGTATTTCGCTGTGCAGCCGATATGCCCCCAATGGTATTCATATTGGCATGATCCAGAATATGAATTCCGTATATATTCCCGAAAGATTGGGAATCCCCATCGTCCGTACCGATAGAATTGCCTTCAACCTTGTTGTTATTGGTTCCCTGGCCTTCCAGCCTAATACCGCTTTCATTGTTGCCGAAGATCAGATTGTCCTTCATCGTGTTAAAGCCGGAATTTTTGATGTAGACGCCGATGTAATTATCGGATATTAGATTTTCAGAAAATATGCAATTGCGAATCGTACTTCCTTCAAGATAGATACCGGCCTTTCCCTCGTTTTCAGCTTTGCCGATGGAAAATCCTTCGATAGATACATCCTTCTCTTGAACATGAAAAACATGATCGCTCGATGATGCCCCTTCAACCCACGTATCCTCATATCCTTTAACGGATCGAATCGTCAGGGAGTGGTCGACATCGACATTTTCGTTATAGGTACCTGGACAGACAAGAATCGTATGTCCATCGTCGGTGTCGGAATCGCTGACCGCCTCCTGAATGGTGGTGAAGATTTCCTCCGTATTGATGTTGTGAACGCAGCCGAGTACCGCCGGACCGCCCTCAACCGTCTTCAAAGGATCCGGTTCCGGCTGAATTTCACCGGGGGTGTGATTGTCCGGCAAGGCTCCGATCTCATCGCGATTAGTCCACGCATAGAATTCTTTCTTTTCATCCGTACATATACCTTCTTTATATTTAAAATCATAGGTCATCATCAGGGTGATGGATTCGCCTGCGTTGAGTTGATTGTAAGGCGCTTTCATGGCAAACGTAATTGTGGGGGCAAAGGGCTTGCTGTCGATTTTGACGCCGGCAGAGTCGTTGAGTCGAAGATGCGCTGTCCTGACATCCTCCGCCGTGCGGTTGCCATCGGTCCTGAATGAGATGGTGTTGAATCCCCAACTGTCGGCATCGGAGGCCGTAAGCGTTACCTGAATAATAGGTGTGTTTGTCTCTTCATCTTCAGTCATTGGAGGACAAACGGGGTGATATTTTGGATTCTTGGGGCCTTCAGTTAAAGTCAGGACAGGGTTGAAGACAGCGATGACCACTGTGGGGGGATTTCTAAGAATGGCGGTGGCTACCGGGTTGTCCACAGGTGCTGCATTGATCCAATGGCTGAACGCCCAGCCCGGTTTGGCTGTGGCAACGACCGGTTTTGCAGAATTCACAGGACCGCTGGCATGTACGGGTGCGACCGTGCCCGCATCCGCGACCGGCCGGACCGTGGCGGTGAATTCACCCTGTTCTTCGACCGGCCCTTTTATTGTTTTGGTGACTACACCTTCATCCGGTGTGGCGTCTTTCAAAGGGAAGTAACCATATCCTTCAGAGGCATAGGCGGTCGATTGACCTGAATTATCGGGAGGTGTGACGCTTAATCCGGTGGAACTGGGGGAGGAACTCTCACCGATCTTGCTCAATATCATATCCGCATATTGATACCCTTTGACGGTTCCTCCCTGGACGGCCGTGAAAATGTATCCTCCTTCGACCTCCACATCCCAGATGGCGCCCGATCCATCGACGGCGCTCATGAGTACAGGGAGAGCGGTGTTTGTGACATCGAAGGCCTCCAGATGGAAGTTGTCGTCATCTCCATTGCGGGTGTTGCTGCCGATAAAGGCGGTGTTTGCATCTACCCAAATACAGAGGGGCTGGCCTTCGGTTGGTGTCGTACTTAGAACCAGCGGATTGGCCGGATCCGACACATCGATGATCTGGAATCCATGGTCCGCATCCTCGGTGCCGTAGACGGCAAAGGCAAGCGTGGAGCCGCCCTTGACGAAGATTTCCCATCCCTGACCGGGAAGTTGGTGTTCGCCAGCCTTGGTCGGATTGGTGGGATCAGTAACATTCACGATCTCCATCGATCCGCCGCTGCTGCCCAGGGTGATATAGGCATGGTCGTCGAAAATGAAAAATTCATTGCCCCAATTGCCTGAGAAGGTGTACGTATTCGAAAGACTGGCGAGTTGAGTCGGGTTGGACGCATCGATGATGTACAGCTTACTTGTCCCCAAGGCATACAGGATATCATCCTTGACGAACAGGCGGAGGATGTACGCCGATATAGGATATCTTTGGATGAGGATAGGATCATCGGGTGTGGTCGATATGTCATAAACCAGGATCTCGTCGGAGGATGAAGCATACAGATAATCACCATCATGGTAAGTATGGTAAATCGTATAGGGATCGAAGAACTCTTTTTCAACAGTTGGATCGGTTGGATCTGTCGCGTTGACTTGATAAAGCGGTGTATCCGTATTATTCGCGCCGATGTAGACATAGGGCGCTGCAGCGTGTACGGATCTCGGGGAGGGATTTTCTTGATCATTTAAATCCACTTTTCCGGCTTCCGTCGGAATGAGAGGATTGGAGATATCGACGATAAAGAGCCATAGCGATCCCCGACAGATGACATAGGCGGTTTGTCCCTCAATAAAGACACGGCTTGCGCTTTTTCCCTCATTGTTCACCTGGGTTTCAAACCGGGCCGCTTCCGTGGGATTGTCTGGGTCCGTCACATCCATGATGAGGAGCCCGTCGGGGTCGGATGCCATGGCGATATAGGCGTAATTGTCTTTAATGAAAATGTCGTTTTTGTTGCCGCTTGGCAGATTTGTTTTTGACTTCTCAGCAGGAGTGGCAGGCGTCGTTACATCCAGAATGACCAGTTGATTGTAGTTGGCGTGAAGTGTGTAAAGAAGGTCGTTTGCAACAAAGACGCCACCAAACTGCCTGCCATCATCGTAGGTTGTGATCAGGTTGGGGGAAGCAGGGTATGAAATGTCCACAATTTTCAAACCGTAATTGTAGGTGGCAAGATAGGCGTAATCTCCAGAGACGAAAAGTCGGCCGTCCGTGCTGCCGGGGATGTCGCAAAAGCCCGCTTCAAAGGGAGTATTGGGGTCTGAGATGTCGATGATCTGAAAGCCATTCCCTTTTTGCAGATAGACATAGGCGTAATTGCCGGAAACAAAGATATCGAGGGGCTTTCCCTTCAACTGTAGATATCCCATTTTTTGAAACTCGGCACCGGTGACGTCCAAAACATGGAGATGCTGGCCTTGCCCCAGATAAGCATAGTCGCCCTGCACATCACTACATTCCACCTGCCCGCCGAAGTGGCCGGCAGGGTCGATGGTGAATTCATCCTGGGATATGCCTGAAAAAGGGAATGATAAAAATCCGATAATTGTACAAAACATGAATCCGATGATCCGATAAGTCCGTTTTTGATGAATTCTTCTCATAGATGACTCCATAGGTTTGAAATGGTTTCGGTATTTGTGTTTTCGGTCGTTGAGGGTCAAGCATGCAACTGTCGAATCCTATTTCATAATGCGGTGATATGATCGATGGGACTCAAATTGGTCATTCGAATAATGCTGCATGATTCAGGTGTGCTTTGATAATGAATGATTTATTGAAGCACAAGAAAACAAGATATTTTAGATATTGGTGGTTAATTTTTTGAATTTAATGATTGTTGAAACTTACAAAAAAAGTAAGATCATTTCAAGGAAAATAAAAAATCCTTGATTGTACAAAAATATCGGCATATATTAAAAAGTCAAGAAAAATGAACGAGGAGACCTTCTTGAAAATCGCCGTGACCGCTGACCTCCACCTGACCACACGACAGAATCATCCCGAGCGTTTTGAAGCTTTAGAAAACATACTCGATCAGATCATCGAAAGGCGAATCGATACCTTGATTATTGCCGGGGATCTGTTCGATGAGACGAGCCGGAATTATGTCGATTTTGAGACCGTATGCAAGGCGCCCAGGTATCGTCACATTCGCTTTCATGTCCTTCCTGGAAACCACGATGCCCTGGTGGACGGGTCCATGTTCAGTGCAGAGAATGTGTCGGTTTATTCGGAACCTGCAGTGTATCAGTTTGATTTAATGAGTCTGCCCTTTCTCTTCCTTCCCTTTAAGCCCGGCAAGACCATGGGTGAGTTGGTGGCGCCTTTCAATGCTGAATTGGATCCCCTTAAATGGATGCTCATGGGACACGGGGATTGGATCGAAGGTATGCGGGAAGTCAATCCTTTGGAACCCGGGACCTATATGCCGTTGACTCGGACGGATCTGGATTCTTTTAGACCTGTCAGCGTTATTCTGGGGCATATCCACAAGCCCATGGACAAATCCTTGCTTCATTATACGGGATCTCCATGTCCCCTGGATATTAACGAAACCGGAAGACGTCGTTTTCTGATCGTCGATACCGATAATGGTATCGTGACCTCTCAAGTCGTAGACTCAGCTAATATCTATTTTAATGAATCATTCGTGGTTCTGCCGGTGGAGGAAGAGCAGGCCTTTCTAATCTCGCAGATTGAATCAAGAATCAAATCGTGGGACTTAAAAGAAGATGAGATCCCCAGGGTTCAAATCAGGATTAAAGTTTTGGGTTATACCCGGGATAAACGGGCTGTAGCCGAGACCCTTAAGAAACAATTGAATAGATATTTTTATTATAAAGGTGAAGATCCGAACCTGGAGGCACTGTCTACATCAGCAGATTTGGAGAGGGCGGAGATTGCCCAACGGGTGAGGAACAGGATCCATGACCTGGATTGGCCCCTTAAGGAGGATGAAAGTACCAAAGACCACATCCTCTTGGAGGCCCTTCGCGTTATTTATGGAGAGTAGTGCTTGGCCGTTCACATCAAAGAAATCAACGTTCAGAATTTGGGACCGCTCACAAACCTAAAAATGAAATTGGGCCTTGTCAATCTCATTTATGGGCAGAACGAGAAGGGGAAGACCTACCTGGTTGAGTTTCTCATTCGTTCGCTTTTCAAGAATGTGAAGGAATGGAAACTGAGATCAAAACAGGGCCGGGGAAGCGTCGTAGTGGAAGGTCTGGGAACAGAAAAAGTTCATTTTTCCCTCTCTCCCGATCCCAAGTTGGAGGACTTCTGGGAGAAGGAAAATGTGGGATTGCCTTTGGATTATTCCAGACTCATGGTGGTCAAGGGTGCCGAGGTCGAACTGACCAGCAAAGATGTCCCCAGCGATAAGGCCATTTTGAGGCGCTATCTCTCCGGTCAGGCACTTTTGGATGAAATAGATAATAGGATCTCATCCACCATTCAAAGTTGCCAGTTGGAAAATGGGACAATCATTGGGCACAACCGGGGTGAGCTAAAATCGAAGGATGAACTCGATAAAAAAGTAACAGATCTTGATCGCCTGTTTGAGCAGCTGGATAAAGGATATTCCGATGGGATTCGGAAGATGCTTTCGGATGAACAGGGTGAGCTTGAGGGCAGATTGAGCGACCTGGAAAAAGCCAAACGTTACCTGGCTTATGAACTGGCTCAAGAAATTGAGAGATTGAAAAAAGAGAGGCAGCGGTTTTCAGAGGACGTCTTGCAAAAGGCGAAAGAGAATCAACAGAGGATTCAACTTAAAAATAAGGAGATGGAGAGAAAGGAACATGAAAAAAAGGAAGCCGAGGCGAACAGCCGGCACTATGAATATTTGAAAAAGGCAGAAATCAATTATACGAATTTCTTGAATTCAGAGCGTGTTCAGTTTAATTCCATTTTTTTATTACTCAGCATGATATTGACTGTTTTAGCACTGGTATCCGTTATTGTCAGGATGCCAATCGGAACCTATATCACATTGGGATGTGCTGTTCTGTCTGGCCTATTTCATTTATTTCGAACACGCCTTTTTTTAAAAAATGTTCCTGCCAGGGAAGAATTGGAACGACTGAGAAATGAATTCAAAAACAGATTCAACAGTGATCTGTCCGATCTAACCGCGATTCAGGAAATGATACAAATAAAAGGAGAAGAGCATAAAAAAGCAGAAATTTTAACTGAACAGTTGTTGTATGATTCCCAGGAATTGGAATCGATAACCATTCAATTGTCCCGGCAGATCTTCACGCTTACCGTGAAACAAATTGAACCGGAAAATTGGAATCGTACAATTCAGCAAATAGAGCACAAACTCAATGCATTAGACTCTGAAATACGCGAGAAGGATAAAAGACTCGACAGATTAAATATACCCAGTTCGGATTACATCACAGAGAATCCTGAACTCGGTTATGATGAACAGTTGCAGGAAAGCATGCAGAGAGAAATCGAATTGAAAAAAAAGCAGCTGAGGGAAGAAAACGATAAATTAAATACACTCAAGCAAAGAATTTGCGATCGAACGGGCGATTTAATTGATACAGATTGGGAGTCAATTATTCAACACCTCCGAGAGAAGAGGATCCAACTGAATGAGGACCGAAAACAGATCACGTCGGAAATCATCGGGAAGCAAGTCGTCCACCATGTTCTGGAAGATTTGAGAAAAGAAGAAGACATGAAAATTGTCGAAGGATTAAAATCACCCTATATTCTGGATCCCCTTCATAAGATCACACGGCGTTATAAAGGACTGGAACTTCATGAAGAACAATTGGTTGTGTTCGATGACTATGATCGGTTCGATCTGAACGATCTGAGTACAGGGGCTCAGGAGCAGGTTCTGCTGGCCCTTCGCATCGGCTTCACACAGAAATTGGCAAAGCGTGATGAATCCCTGTTCCTCATCCTGGACGATGCATTTCAATATTCGGACTGGGAACGGCGCGACGGATTGGTCGATATGATGATTCATCTGGCAAAAAAAGACTGGCAGATCATATATTTTACCATGGATGATCACATTCGAGATCTGTTTGATAAGAAAGGGAAGACATTCGGGGATCAGTATCGTTATGTTGAGTTGGTGGAATAGAGGATAATGAGGATGGACAAAGGACAAAGGAAAAAGGACAAAGGAAAAAGGATAAAGGAAAAAGGAAAAAGGACAAAGGACCTGGAATACAGTTAGGAGTTAGAATCGATAGGACCACGGTGAACCGCATCTTGTTTGTTTTTCACTCTACGCTTCAAGCTTAACGCTCCATGTCTTTTCAAGCTCCACACATTACACTCTACGATTGATAGATTGGAATGAAGGATGGAATTGTTATGGATAGAGCTGAACAGGAATACTTACTGAAGATCATCAAAGACCAGCTTCAC
>CAZYTI010000169.1:0-7784 GCA_964650065.1 uncultured bacterium | reverse complement strand
AGGGCAGAACCGCAGTTCGTTCCATTATGGGTCAGGATGTTGCTTTTACACCCAAGGCGATACCTGCGGTCTTATTTACCGATCCGGAAGTGGCCTGGTGCGGTCTGACAGAAACGGAGGCCACTGCAAACGGGCAGAAGATTCAGATTGCCAAGTTCCCCTGGGGTGCATCGGGTCGAGCCGGCAGTCTTGGCCGAATGGACGGGGTGACAAAACTCATCATCGATCCTGTCCATGAAAAGATACTGGGTGTCGGTCTTGTGGGACCGAGGTGTGGTGAGCTCATATCTGAAGCGGCTCTGGCCGTGGAAATGGGTTTAAAAGCATCCGATTTGGCAAATACGATACACCCCCATCCCACGCTTTCGGAAACCCTCATGGAGGCGGCCGATGTCTTTTACGGCCATTGTGCGCATGTGTACCGGCCGAAAAAATGAGGATGGAACGCGGTTCCAACGGATTATAGTGTATTGCTAAAAATGGTGATATGGAAAAGCTTAATCTTTCTTGTTGATAAAATGGACATAGTTTATTAATTTGAAAGCTTAGGATGGTTAAGAAGTTGAAAGAGGTTGCCACATGAGAAATCTGAGAGACCTCGTGGGATTTTTTATTGTGCTATTCATTACCGGATGGTTAAATGGGCAAAATGCACCCGACCAGGTCGGAAAGAAGTATTGGATTTTTTTTCGTGATAAAGGAACCCATTCAGTAATACGCAAAGCGGATTTTCAAGATGGACTGGATCTTGGCATATCACAAAGGGCCCTCAGACGACGTGCAAAAGTCCGTTCTGAAGATAATCTCATCGACGAGGCAGATCTGCCGGTGGCTGTTGAGTATATCGATGCACTCAAGGCATTGGGTGTGACTCCCCGGGCTGTGTCGAGGTGGGTCAATGGTGTCAGTGCGGTTATCCCTCAGCATCTGGTGGAACATATTGACGGTCTGCCCTTTGTTGAGAGGCTCCATCCTGTTGCTACTTTTAACAGAAAACCGGTTCCTGTGGATGAGATGAATAAATCCAACCCGGTGCAGGCACCCAATAATCATGTGTTGAATTATGGGTCGAGTTATACGCAGAACAGTCAGATCCACGTGCCGGAAGTCCACGATTTGGGTATTACAGGCAGGGGTGTGTTGGTGGGTCTGATTGATACGGGATTCGATTACAAGGGCCGTGCCACGTTTTCCCACATCGACGTCGTGGCAGAACACGATTTTCATTGGAATGATGACAATACGGCCAATGAGGATAATGATCCCACATCCCAGCATAACCATGGCACTTTTATTTTTTCTGTCATAGGCGGATTTCATGAAGGTCGTCTTGTCGGTACAGCCTATGGTGCTTCTTATGCGCTGGCAAAAACGGAATGGGTCCAGGTCACAGATTTGAAGATCGAGGAAGACCACTGGATCATGGGCATCGAGTGGCTCGAGGGTATGGGTGCCGATGTGGTGTCGAGTTCTTTGGGGTATGCTACCTTTGTAGATGCAGAAGATTATACCATGGACGATCTGGATGGAAATACGGCTCTCGTTACCCAGGCGGCCGATATGGCAGCCAGGAATGGTGTCGTTGTTTTGACTTCTGCCGGAAATAAAGATTTCTGGGAAAAGATAACTTTCCCCGCGGATGGTCATGATGTGATTGCCGTGGGAGCCGTAAATGGGGATGGATCATTGTGGGTTCGGAGTTCAGGGGGGCCGACAACGGATGGGCGGATTAAACCCGATGTGGTTGCCATGGGGAACGACGTCTATTACTTATCTCCGTCCAAAGGGGTTGAAGATGAATTTTCATTCGGTACCGGAACGTCTTTTTCGAGTCCTTTGGCTGCCGGTGTTTGTGCCCTGATCCTCCAGGCCCATCCGGAATTGAATCCCTATGAAGTCCGGGATGCACTCCGGGAGACGGCCGATCGGGCCGATTCTCCCGATAATCAGTACGGGTGGGGATTGGTCAATGCCTATGAAGCCATTTTTTATCATGGAATCATTCTTCTGAATATCCAACGGATTTCCATGCCTGGCGGCAATGAAGGCATTGAAATGGATATTCTATCGAAGACGGGATCGATCTCGGATTCTGTTTTTATATGTTACAGTGTGGAGGGGACTACCGGATTTCAAGAAATGGAGATGACGCGTATCGAAGGAGCGTTTACCTCCAGGTTTCGGATCATTTTCCCGCCAATGATTAATCTGGATAACGTCAAATTCTATGTTACTGCTGCTGACAATCAGGGTGAAATCTTTAAGGGACCCTACGGTGCTCCGGATGTTTTGTATGGATTTTCAGATAGCCTTGCCCAAATCGCGAATGTCGATATTGATTCTCCTGAGGATTTTCAACTCTTACAAAATTATCCAAATCCCTTTAATTCACAAACGACCATTCTGTTTGATGTGGTTGAGGAAACACATGTTACTCTTCGGATATACAATATCTTAGGGCAGCAAATCCACACACTGATCAATGCTGTTTTTCAGCCCGGTAGAAAGCGGGTGGTATGGAGCGGAACCGATCGTCTCCATCGGAAAGTGCCTTCCGGACTCTATGTATATCGCCTGGAAACGAAAGACAGAATTGAGAGTCGTAAGATGATTCTGGTCAATTGAGCTGCCAATTTTTTATTGCATTTTAGGCACGAAACGGTTATATTGATGGAATTCACTAATGCGAGGTAACTGCCTTTGAAGTTGACACCTTTAGATATTAAGAAACAGAGTTTCAAGACAAAGGTTCGAGGATTTGATCCCATTGAGGTTGAAAGCTTCCTGGAGATGATTGCCGATGAATACGAGACCATCCTCAATGAGAGGAATCGGCTTGCTGAAGAGGTGATAAAGCTCAAAACGAGGCTCACCGACTATCAGCAAGTGGAGAAAACACTTCAGGAAACGTTGATGAATGCTCAGGAGACGGTAAGTCAGTCAAGAGAGAATTCAAAAAGAGAAGCTCAGATTGTTCTTCGAGAGGCAGAGCTCAAAGCTGAACGAATTTTAGATGAGGTAAGGGAAAAACTCGATAAAATGAAGAATGAGCTTTTAATCCTCAAATCTCAAAAGGAATCTTTTGCCAAGAGACTGAAGCATCTGTTGGAATCCCAAATTGAGTTGATTAAAGTGCTCGAAATTGACGATACGCCATTCAATTTCGGGGTTGATGAAACCAACCCAGAGTCATGAGAATGCAGGAAATTTGAATCAATGCCAGTATGTTATTTAATATTATGCTGGGTATGAAAAACACATTTCCTTCAGAATGGTATGTTCATTTTCTGGTATTCATGAGAATACGAAATGCTGAATATCAATAGAATCATCAATATGTTTTCAGGGGGAGGTTATGGGTATTAAAAGAATTCTACCTCTGGTCCTCTTGGGTTCAATTATTTTCATTGGCTGCGCGACACGTTTCTATGATGTGAAATATGATGAAGTCGAGAGAACAAACTATGTAGAAGTGATGTTGGCATCCGGTAATAAGGCTGTGGGTACCATATTCAAGCTGGAGCCTTACCAACTCACGCTGCTTAAAGAAGACCGAAAACTCGTTCAAGTCAACAAGTCTTCCATCAGGTCGATCAGGAGAAAGACTCCTGTTTATGATTATTATGGAAGGGGAATATCAGAAGAGGAGATCTCGTCAGTTCAAACAAATAACAACATGGTTATCTATGGTATAGGTGGGGGTGCGTTGAGTTTCGGAGCCAGCTTTTTTTTGGGATCCCTGGCGGCACAGGATTCAGCCAGTGGGGGAACGGTTTTGCCTGCTTCGACGTTCGCGGGTGGCGGTCTCGGGACTTTTCTCTTCATCCGGGCAGGTAAGGCCAAGGATCGTAAAGTCGCCATCGAGACGATCCGAAACAAAAGGCGGTCTACCGAAATTACAACGGACAAAGAGGATAATGCGAAACCTGAAGATTTAAAAAAACGTTTGGAGGAGGAGAAGAAAAAACAAGAAGAGCTCCGAAAAGAGCGAGAACAATTGCTGCGTGAATTAGAAGGTGAAAAGAAGAAAAAAAAGAAGAAAAAAGGATTATGAAAAAGCGGATCGGGATCATTGGGGGGAGTGGTCTCTACAAAATTGAAGGGATGGATAACAAAGAGCGGGTAAAAGTAAAGACCCCGTTCGGGGATCCTTCTGATCAACTCGATATTGGAGAATTGGCCGGTAAAGAAGTCATCTTCCTTCCGCGACATGCCCGGGGGCATCGACTCATTCCATCGGAAATCAATTATCGTGCGAATATCTGGGCAATGAAGAAATTGGACGTGGAGTGGATCATCTCGATTTCGGCCGTGGGTTCTTACAAAAAGGAAATCAAACCCCTCGATTTTGTTCTGGTGGATCAATTTTTTGATCGTACCCATGGACGTCAATCCACATTTTTTGGAGAGGGTGTTGCAGGCCATATCATGTTTGCACATCCGGTATGTTCCGAACTCCGTAACATCCTTTTCGAGGCAGGGAAGAAATCCTGTAAGGGGACCAAGATACACGATGGTGGAACCTATCTCAACATGGAAGGACCGGCTTTTTCAACGAAAGCGGAATCTGCGATTTTTAAATCCTTGGGCTTCGATGTCGTCGGAATGACCAATATGACTGAAGCAAGACTGGCCCGTGAAGCCGAGATTTGTTTTGCCACTGTTGCCATGGTAACAGATTATGATTGCTGGCTCGAAGGCGACCCTGATGGTGTCGTCAGTGTTGATATGATCTTACAAAATTCGAACAAAAATGTAATGGCCGCCAGAAACATCATTCGAGAAGCGATTTTTCAGATACCCGAGGAACGGCATTGTGATTGTGCTTTCGCTCTAAAAAATGCAGTCATTACGAGACCGGATCTGATTACCTCGGAAGCAAAAACGAGATTGGGTTTAATTTTGAATAAGTATCTTCATGAGGGGGTATAATTCTTGGCATTCCGCGAAGTTAAAAATCCTATTGATTTTCCTTCGTTAGAGAAAGAAATCATCGATTTCTGGGAGAAGGAGCAAATATTTCAGAAATCTGTTGAGTCACGAGCAGTAGACAGGCCGTTCACCTTCTATGAGGGTCCACCGACCGCCAATGGTAAACCCGGCATTCACCATGTGATATCACGAAGTATCAAGGATTTTGCCTGTCGTTATAAGACCATGCAGGGATACCGGGTGAACCGGAAAGCCGGATGGGATACCCATGGACTTCCGGTAGAGATAGAGGTAGAAAAAGCGCTGGGTTTCGAGGCCAAAGATCAAATCGAAGCCTACGGTATCGATAAATTCAACAAGAAATGCAAAGAATCGGTTTTTCGCTACTTGAAGGAGTGGAACGAACTCACTCGTCGAATCGGCTTCTGGGTGGATCTGGATAATCCATACATTACGTATACCAATGAGTATATCGAAACGGTCTGGTGGCTATTGGCCGAGATGTGGAAGAAGGGTATCCTCTACCTGGGATTTAAGATTCTACCCTACTGTTCGAGATGCGAAACGGCACTTTCGAGTCATGAAACATCTTTGGGATACAGCGAAGTCACAGAGAGGTCGATAACCGCCAAGTTTCCGTTGGTCGATGGTGAAAATCGGTATATTTTAGCCTGGACGACCACGCCCTGGACCTTACCCGGCAATGTTGCGTTGGCTGTAGGTGAAGAATTCGTTTATCCTGAAGTCGAACAAGAATTCAATGGTAAAAAGGAGACGTACTATTTAGCAGAGAATCGCCTGGAGATATTGAAGGGTGATTATCGCTTGGTCCGAAAGCTGTCCGGCAAAGAAATAGAGGGATGGAGATATCATCCTTTGTTCGATTTTGTAAATTTATCTGATGATGAACATCCTGCCTATTATGCCGCAATGGCTGATTTTGTGACAACCGAGGAGGGTACGGGAGTCGTCCACACGGCTGTGATGTATGGAGAGGACGATTATCGGTTGGGGATGCAAGTCGGTCTGCCGGCAAAACATACTGTTGATGAGAAGGGTTGTTTTAACGAGAAGGTATCTCTGTGGCAGGGAAGACATGTCAAAGAGCCGGAACTGGAAAATGAAATTGTTGGCTACCTTCACGATAATGGCCGTTTATATTCTGAAGATCAATATACCCATTCTTATCCCCATTGCTGGAGATGCGATTCGCCACTTCTTTATTATGCAAAAAAATCGTGGTATTTAAAAACCACGTCTTTCAAAGAGCAGTTGATTGAAAACAATAAAAATATTCGCTGGATTCCCCGGGAAGTGGGTGAGGGTCGATTTGGACAATGGCTCGAAAATAACGTGGACTGGGCCCTCTCCAGGGATCGGTATTGGGGTACACCTCTGAATATTTGGCTTTGTGGCGCCTGTAAAAAACAGTTGGCCGTGGGGAGTGTCGCTGAGTTAAAGAAATATTCTGGTCAGGAAGAAATAGCCGATCTCCATAAGCCCTATATCGATGAGATTCGGTTTTCTTGTCCAGAATGTGGTGGCATCATGGAACGAACGCCGGAAGTCATTGATTGTTGGTTCGATTCCGGGGCCATGCCATATGGACAATTCCATTATCCGTTTGAGAATGATGGCAGATTTGAGAATAACTTTCCTGCTGATTTTATATCAGAGGGAGTGGATCAAACTCGGGGTTGGTTTTATTCCCTCCTCGCTATCTCTACGATTATTTCGGGTAGATCCTCCTTTAAAACCTGTGTTTCAATTGAACTCATCCTGGATAAAGAAGGACAAAAAATGTCCAAATCCAAGGGAAATGTGGTCGATCCCTTTCTGATTTTAAACAAAGAGGGCGCGGACGCCCTTCGGTGGTATCTTTTTACTGTGAGTCCTCCCTGGGTACCCACACGATTCGACAGAGAAGGAGTACGAGAAGTCCTGAGGAAATTCTTTGGAACATTGACCAATACCTACGGTTTTTTTGTGCTTTATGCCAATATCGATAAATTTATATACAATGAAGAATCCCTTCCGGTCAAAGAAAGAGTCGAAATCGATCGATGGCTCCTTTCTTGCCTCAACTCCCTGATCAAAAAGGTCGATACCTATTTATCTCGTTACGGTGTGACCAAGGCGGCTCGTGCGATTCAGGATTTTGTCATTGATGATTTGTCCAACTGGTACATACGCAGAAACCGGCGACGATTCTGGAAATCCGAGATAGGCGAGGATAAACTCTCTGCCTATCAGACGCTTTACGAAGTCCTTTTCGCGGTGGCAAAGCTCATCGCACCCTTTTCTCCTTTTCTTGCTGAAGATATCTATAGAAATTTAAACTCCATTGGAAAAGAGAAATGGGAGAGTGTTCACCTGTCCATGTACCCCAACCCTCAGGAGCCGGTATACCAATTCATCGATGAGGCTTTGGAAGATCGTATGCGGATGGCAAGGGAGGTCGTCAGCCTCTGCAGATCTGCAAGGAATGAGGCCGGATTAAGGGTGAGACAGCCTCTGGAACGTGTGATCATTGTGATCTCCGGACAACGACGGCAAGACGCCGTTGGACAATTGGAAAAACTGATCCTTGAGGAGATCAATGTCCATAATATCGAATTTGAGGATGACCTTTCTCAGTTGTTGGAAAAAAAAGCAACACCCGTTTTCAAGAGCCTGGGGCCGAAATTTGGTGCTCAGGTCAATCAGGTTGCAGAAATCATTCGTGGGTTTTCTCTGTCTGAAATTGATCGCCTCGAGAATGGGGAGAAAATCAGCATCACTGTCGATCGTGGTAAACACGGGGAAGTGGAAAGAGAAGATGTTGAAATTGTATCTGAGGCACGGTCAGGACT
>CAZYTI010000168.1:0-7824 GCA_964650065.1 uncultured bacterium | reverse complement strand
CGGTTCCAGCTCACCGATAGTGTGTTTTCAAAGGACGAGAAGTATGGATTGTCATTGACATCTCTTTGAATCTCGTTCCACTCCTGGTCAAAGATAAATACCCCACGCTTTAGGAATAAATTGGATCGACCTTCAGAGGCACTTTCCACTTCTTGTGGGATACTATGATAAATTTCAAGGACACTCCGGTTCTCTTTATCGCGAAAACAGGCAAGCGTGCAAGAGACCTTGAACCGATCCTCAGGCTGAAAAAGGTTGTATCGTTCAGGTTCTTTCTCGACAATCTTTTTGTAATCATACGAATTATAAAATGTATATACTCCATCCATGTTGACATCTTCAAACACGAGTGTGAATCCTGGATAATGCCACACACCCTCTGAAGAACGGACGGGATTGCCTCCACCCATCTGTGCTGTGATGAAGGGCCATGTTTTATTGTGAACGTATGGAGCTCCATATCTGATATAAACCTGCCCCTGCGCAGTTTTCCTCCCCTCTATGCCTTCCCAGATGCTGCTGAATCGCAGATTCACATAAGCCATTCGGCCGTAATGCTCCAACCGACGTTCATTGACTTCTGTGAGGAAAAGGGGATCCTTCTGTTTCCAGAATTGATATTGCTTCCTCTCTTTCTCATCTGCAGAAGCATGGCGATAGGCATCTGCACCCTCTAAAGGGGAAATTAAATCCACAGATTCAAAAAGGGCCAATTCATCGGGCTGCATCAGGGATTTTGCCTGTGCGTATTCATTCCACGCCTCGTTGAACTTTTTTTTCTGGTGATACGCCAGACCTAAAAAAAGATGGTAATCTTTTTTATCCGGCTCTACACGCAAGGCTTCACGGAGCAGGTTAACCATTCTGTCCAACAAACCCATCTCATTACAGATAAAAGCCAAACGGTAATATCCATCACAAAATCGCGGATTCACGTCCACCGCCCGTTGATAATAATCCAATGCCTTGTCCAGGTCTTTCTTGGCAAACCGGGAGAAGTCCACAGTAAAGACACCGTCTTGCGGGAACAGAACATCCTGGGATGAATCATGTCTCTTAATATCGATCATATCATCGTATCGAAACCATTCCCGTTCACTCAGGAGACCCAATGTAAAATAGGCCCTGGCATCGGTGGGATCGATGGCAATGAGCTTTTTGGCAATTCGTGTCGCCGTCCAATAAAATCGTATCCGAAGATACAGTTTCAATTGCGTATGAAGGTAGGTCACATTTTCGCGATCGAAAAGTACCGCTTTATTGATATGGTGTCTTGCCCTTATTCGATCTTCCAGCGTGCCGAGGCCGAGGTAGAGCTGTGCCAGACGGTGATGGGCCATTGAATACTTCCTGTTGTACTGGACGGCCTTCTCAAACGCCTGAATCGCCTTTAGGGTATCCCCGAGTAGAACACATGCATCTCCCTTCCGGAAGTGGAATTGTGCCACAGTATCTTCCGGTGCATCTGCTCCCCGGAGACTCTCTTCTCCGAAAAACAGTAACACAATCAACATCATTCCTGCGAACAATCCCTTTGCAGACCGATTCATAACGCCTGATTAAACCTTTCATCCAGATAAGAACTTGAATTTTTAGTATTGCTTCCCTGAGTAGAAATAATGTAATAGTTATTCCGTTTCTGGTTTCTGGCCTCTGGCTGCTGGAAAATAATTCCTATGGATTCTCATTTTTAATCAGAAACCAGTACCAAGTAACCAACAACAGGAATTTATCGCGTATAGACAACACTTCGCTAGTAAATTATAATGATTCAAAAATTTGGTTTGATTTTTAAAAAGAGAATCCGCCATTTTTCCGGCGGATTCTCTTTTTAAGGGGATGCATCGTGACAACTACATCCTGTATGAGAGGGAGAAGAGTATTTTACTGACTTCGATTTTTTCTGCTTCGATCACATCCCCGGTAAAATCATCCCAGGTGACGAATCCATAACCCACATCCAGGACAAATTGATTCTGAAAGGCGAACCCCGCACCAAAGGAAATGACCTTTCGGTCCATATCCGAAGTGGCATCCTTCCACGGTGAAGGATAGACCGCATAACCGGCCCGGAGCCTCAGGCCTACCGTGGGCACGGTAAATTCGCCACCGACACGCCAGCTCATCGTATTCCGAAGATTCTCTTTGATCTCTAAATTCACATCTGCCTTTGTGAAGCCCACTTCAGGAGGATATGAGGTGTATTTAATTTGACTGTAATCCTTGAATTCAACATCTCCTGAAATCATGAGGGGCCCTGGCTTGAGGGCAGCGCCTACCCGGAGGATCCATGGGGATCTTACCTTATAATCCCAGAATCCACTGTCCGTGGAATCGGAGCTCCGGAATCCGTCATCCCAGGTCGTGGCTTCGGTGTATTCCCAATCTTCTTTGGCTGTGAGGGTGACCGGTGTGACAATAACGCCTCCGAACCGAAAAATCTCTTGGGGATTGAATAGGGTCGACAGCATAAAATTCACGCCACTGTATTTCGTATAGATATAATCGGTTGTCACATAATCAGAAAATGTCCAAATATCATAGGGTTGATCTTCTTCGGTAAAACGCCAGGTCCATTCATTACGTCCCGTCCAGAAATTAACAGCTCCACCCAGATACAAACCTGGCGACAGTTCAATGGCACCCCCGAAAGAAGTCGTGTTGAGTCCCCCTTCTACCAGTTCATTGTAGGACCAGGTGACCGAATCCCCCACAGTCGAGATTAACTTTGAAACATAGAGGGCATTATCAAAGTCCCGAACCTGATGAAATCCGAATCCCAGCACCAGACTTCCCCGGCTGGTGGGTACGGGCATACTCAGACCAATACCATTTAACCGGGTATAAGTGGTGCTTTCCGAAGTCTCCAATCCCATGAACGTGGCCTTATTCGTCACCGAGAGGTAGGAGAATGAACCAAAGACTTCCATTTTCGATATCTGCCCGAGACCCGCCGGATTGTAGAACATGGCAGAATAATCATCGGCAACGCCGGTGAACGCGCCGCCCATGCCCATGGCCCTGGCACCTACGCCCCAATGTTGTCCCCAGAGATAGGGAACATCCTGGGCGTGTAGAGATACAATACTCACGAGGAATATCACAAGTGTCAAACATGAGACCCGCAGTTTCATGGTGTCCTCCAAGATTCAGAATGAACATTTCAATGGTCTACTTCTTTCGCGTACGACTGCCTCCGCTGGAACTGGATCGTCCGGAAGACCGGCTGCCACTACTACTACTCCGACTACTTCCACTGGACCTGGATACGGAGCCGGATCGACTGGACGAGCCGCTTCTGGATGATGATCTCACACTTCGCCCGGACGATGCTCTGCTCCGGCTGACGCCGGATCTGGATGAGGAGCCGGATGAACTTCTCCGCACACGTGTAGACGACGCGGGTGCTTTCCGGGTCGTCGGTTTTCGGACAGCCGTTGACCGGGAACTGGTTTTTCTCACCCGACTGCCGCTGCTCGTCACCTTCGGCCGGGTGGACGTCCGTTTTGTCGTCCGATCGACTCCTGCGGTGGACGTGGATTTCCTGACCCGTGTAGAAGGAGCCACCCGCGTCGAGGACTGGGTCGATCTCGCGACCCTCTCACGATCCGAGTTGTCCTTGCGGACCCTCCGACTGCCACCGGGTTCATCAACGCCCACGGTCTTGGATGTTCTGCCGCCGGTTTTGGAAACCGCCGAGCCATCCGGGGCATAATCGTCCCTTTGATGGCGGGCCGTCCTGCGGTCAAAAGGCCGTCGCTTTGAAGGACGGGCGGAATAGTAGCCGCCATAGTAGGCCCGGTAGGGATCATAATAGGAACTTCCGTAATACCCGTACCCGGAATAGAACGGGTGGTATCGATATCTGCCATACCCGTATGGCCATGAATCCCACCAACTCCAACCCCAGTAGGAGTTCAAACCCCAAGCAAAAGAATACCGGTACCAGTAGGGAGAAGACCAGTAAGGATCAAAACCTACATTCCAACCCCACTGATCATCGTAATAGTAATGCTCGTTGATGACCGTCTCCTCATCCTCGGTGTCAGCAACGACATCCTGGTAATCCTCCTCTTCCAGGATATAGTCATCTGTCTCCACACGGTAAACGGTCCTCCTGGGAACTGTAACCATCGTGTAGCACCCCATGAGCGTGAAGATGAAGGCCAGTGCACCCACCAGTAATGCTCTTTTTGCCCATGTCATTTCAATCGCCTCCTTTCAGAGTTATAAGGTTTTTTGTTTGATTTTGTTCCATGTCGTTCACCCTTTAAAAAATGCCTTACAGTACGATTCTCGTTTTGATCATTCAATTCTTCCTGGATATCCCCTTTGCCCTGTATGGTAAAACTTTTGCGATAAATACCCAGTTTGTTTGAACGCGTCCCTTCAATCCTCAGTGCCAGTATATACGACCCCGGAATCAGGGAAACATGAAAATTTCGAAAAACCTTGCTGTTCAGCACATCTTCCTTGTTCGAATAAGTGAGTTCCTCAACCGCGTCTGAGGAGGATTGGGTACGATAATCATCATCCAGAATAACCCAACGACACCTGTAGGCACCTTCCAATTTATCGTTTTCTTTCTTGAATCGAAGATTCGAGGCCGAAAATTGATAGGTAAATCGAATTCTGTACATGGAACCTGCCCTGCTTGTGGAAGTAATACGAATATCGAAATCCTCAATCCGTTTTGTTTCCTTGAAACTGGGATTGATAAAATAGAATCCCGGTTCACCAAGATAATTCCGTCTCCAACGCATATTTTTCCTGTAGAGATACCTGGAGACTGTGCCCAGATCTAAACCTTCACCATGGGTATTTGGGAGGCGGGTAGAAACCAGGAAATTGACTTTATAACTGTAATACATCCAGAGTTCCTTGTCGTCGTCTGATTCCTCCTGATGATCGGGTTTCCCGTACTTGATATACAGTTCCCCCCGGCTGTCCCAGGGTGGGTAAAAATCCTCCTGGGGACTCCAAGCCTTACCGTAACTCTTCCAGACAAACAGAACCCGTCGTCTGTATTCTTCCTCTGCTTCATTTTCCGGTGTCGTCGGTGTGGGATCTTGCTGTGCCCAATACTTGCGCCACCATTCCTGTCGATCCCATTCATTCTCTAACGAAAGATAAAAAAGCAATTCATCCTGAGAGATGGTGTGATACAGCCCATTTATGAAGAGGGCCTCTTCTGTCCAATTCTCCCCTGTCTTACCAAGTTGGGTATGGAGGATGGATCGGATGGCTGCCTTAGGGAGTATACTCCCGGTCTTGGTTGTTTCGATGGGTTGAACTTCAGCCTCCACGGCCTCATCTAAAGTCTTGGAATAATCTATGAGTGTGTCCATGGCACGTCGGGCGATTCCCACATCCTCATCCTTTGCCATTTCTTCCAAAATCGGCAGAGCAATGGAATGTTTCATCTCACCAAGAGCGAGTGCCGCTTGATATCGAACCGATTGGTCCTGATCATCCAGCTTCCGACGTAAAAAAATCTCATAACTGCCCCTCCCCTCCAAAACCAATTTCTTTGCCAGATAGATCTGATGGATAATGGCATCATCCACCCAGGGACTGTTGGGATATTGTTCGATCAATCTTTGATAACTGTCAAATGCTTTTTCTTCCAATCCGGGCGTCTGCTCCAGGCTGAAACCAATCCAGAACTGGGCATCATCACCGTAAAGGCTCTTTGGATACTGTTGTAACAACTCGTCATAGGACTCTATGGCTTTATCCCATTGACGATTACGGATAAATTTCTTACCGCTCTTGTATATTTTCACATCTTGTGCAAAAATTTCCGCTTCCCATGAAGAGATAACAAACAAAATCACTACCAGTGAAATTAACCGGTTCGACAAACATCCACGCATTTTGAATTCATCCGAAAACATAATTATCGATCTCTTTAATAGCGCTAAACAACCATTATCATTTTTTTTATTCAGTGTCATTCCGTGTAATTCTGTGGTATTTTTTTAATCCCAACTCACGAAATAAAACCGTGTATCTTTGTCAATAGCTGCTGCTTATCAATGGTCTCTCGTACATCCCTGGACAATCCGGCCAGATTAATTTCGGCAGTGCCAATGATATCATCCAACACCCACTCAATTTCATTGACCAGATGGTAAAGAGCATCATCTTCTCTCTCTACCCTATTTTTAATCTGCCGTGTCCGATGCAGCATCTTCCTGGTGACATCCATCTCCATTTCCCACTCATCATCATTGAGCAGTGAAGGATCATCCATATTGGAAAGGTTAAGAAACAGGGTTTCCACACCCAACAGATAATTATGAAGCACACGATTCGGATTCCCATCATCAAAAATCGTCTCATTATTAAAAAGGTATTCATACCTCTCTAACCACGTAGGTGGATTAAAAAGAACCTTTCCAAATCCAATGCCGAGACAAAAAACCACCGTGATGAAGGCCCATCGACGAACGGGCACTGGCCATATAAGGAGACGATCCAGCGGGGACCAGGATCTGGAAGCCTTTCTTTTATCCGGATGCTCGGTCTGTATCTTTTGCATACATCTATCTGCAAGTCCCGCAGGTTCCTTAGGCAATCTTCTTTTCCCAAGGATTTGACGCGTCTCCTCAACTGCATCTAAAAGTGTGCTACATTCCTGACAAGTCCCCATGTGATCTTTGAGGGGAGCTTCTTCCTGTGGTACAATCTCACCCAATATGTAAGAGAGTGTTTTTTCTTTATCATGACAGGCCATGTTCATATCCTCGGTGAAAAATCTCTTAATTCTTTTCGTAACCGGCGAAGCGCTCGAAACATGTGCGTCCTGGCGGTTCCTTCAGTAAATCCTAAAATCTCACCTATCTCTCGCATTCTAAATCCATGATAATAATTGAGTACTACGGTCATTCGCTGTGCTTTGGTCAACTTCTTCAGAGCCGATTCGATGGCTTCCGATTCGCCTGTATAACCCATTTGTCCATTTTTGTCTGCCCATCGAAGTGGTCCTCTTAGTTCTTCTGTTTCAATGTCTACCCTGGATACTTTTTTTTCTCTTCTTCTGAAATCGATACCAATATTATATGCGATTCTATAGAGCCATGTGGAAAATTTGGAATCCCCACGATATTGACCGATATTTTCAAAGGTTCTAAGAAAGGTCTCTTGGGTCAGGTCTTCCGCATCTTCGTAATTTCCAGTCATGTCGTAGAGAAGATGAAAAATGAGGGATGCATATTTTCGAACAAGTTTATCAAACGCTTTCCTGGACCCTTTCTGAGCCTGGAGAATCCCTTTTTCATCTTCTTGACCCATTAACGCAATCTCTATAGTTTTAGACGAATAAACTCATATTTCGTTTACATAAAAATTTCAGGACTATCCTGGTTTTTTAAAAGCGCTGTGTTCAAATTGTGTGCTTTTTCTATTCGGGCCACTAAATTTTTCTAACTTTTTAACATCCCCGGCCCAATAACACGTCTCTCTACCCTGGTCATCGATAAGGCGCAGTTGACCATTTTGATTGAGGCCGGCATATCCCCCTTCGACAATTGCATCCAAATTCTTAACGCGAATCCGGCTCCCTCTGAGCCAGTCTGATTGCATCCAGGCATCCACAACAGCGGATGGTCCCTCTGCGATAATCGACTCAATGCGTGCTTCCATATGGTGAACAAGACGTCCTCTCACATCATCCATATCCATCAAACGACAACTCTCTACCCGCATCGAAGTGGTGGGACTGGGCACCGCTTGCCTGCCTGAGAAAAAAGGTCATTCCAGTATTCCAACATTTCTATCATTCGACCTTGAGGCTCTCGACAGGTTGGAGCGAAGCCTCTA
>CAZYTI010000167.1:0-7830 GCA_964650065.1 uncultured bacterium | reverse complement strand
ATCGGTCGGGTCTGATGTGTGATCATAATTCTTTCATCTGAAAAACCGATGTCTCTTGTCTCGAGCATGAATGTCGATGCGGATTCGTAAACAGGGGGACGAGTAAATGTGTATATGAGTGAGGCACTCAAAAAGGCAATGGTTGAAATAATTATCAACCATTTTTGCTTAAATATCAAATCTAAATAATCATGAATTCCGAATTCGTTCTTCATAGACTAACATCCCTAAGGTTTATTTTACTCTTTGTGAAAACCCCTCATCTGAACTAAATGCTGTAGCTTACACGGATATCCACCGTTCTTATATTCACACTCTTCCCAATATATACATTTGATAGAACAAATTACTTGACTCCTATTCGGGTCCCATTTTTCTTGTATATTACGTATGGATCGTTTATCCTGTAGCGATTGAAATTTACCGGCATGCAATATTTTAGATATAATGATTTCTGCCAAGTCTCTCGATGCCTGGCTCTTGGGATCAAAGCTGATAAATGGCACCATATTTTCTAGAGAACGCCTGACCGTATCATCTTTATGCACCGCACCTATGTATTCGATATTCAAAGATAATAAATCTTGGGCCGCGACCTTTACAGCGAGTCCATTGGTTTCATCATTTGGATCCTGCATCATATTCATGAGTAATTTTATATGGAACCTTTCCAAAAAGACTTCCATTTCTTTTCCGACTTTATTATCCAGTCCAGTCACTTTCTCTAACAAATCTTCGACTGTCATCGTACTCTTAAATGTTTCTTCACTGGCTTGTCTTTTTATGATTTCGAGGGGCCCATTGTACTGTTTGAACTCTTTTATCAATCCCCTGTAAAACACCTGTTTGATAAAATTGTATCCTTCTAAAATACTCAAAGGATCGGGATTGATCAATACAATCCTGATATCCGCAGTTAAAAATAAATCAAGAACATTGTAACTCGTGCCTGCTCCCAGATCAAGAATAATAAAATCGGTGTCGATTTTTTTGAGATGCCTAATTAATTTCAACTTCTGAAAAAAAGGTAAACTAACCGCACCCATGGATCCACTAGCGCCACAGATGACTTTTAAATTTTCAAGGGGAGGATATTCTATTACAATTTCATTGAGGTCCTTGCATTCCTTATTAAGAAAATTATGGAGTGTTTTAGCAGGTTTTTCAATTCCCATCACCGTATGCAAGTTGGCACCCCCTAAATCGGCATCTACATTGATGACCTCTCTTTTGAGAGAGGCCAGGCCAACCCCCATGGAGGCGGTCATCACCGTCTTACCTATGCCTCCTTTGCCGCCCCCAATTGCAATGATTAGTGGTGTTCGAACCTGCTCAGCTGAATCACGAAATTTTACTTTTGAATCATTATTCATGGATTAAAATACACACATTCCAATATTTCTCTGTGTAAAAGATTTCATCTTCTGAAAAAACCCGTATAATACAGAATCAATGCAATGGGCGTTAATATAGCTGAGGCATCCCGTAGAACGGAGAAAAAGCTTTTCCAAAAACTTTTTTTCTGAGGTACATAAATAATATCTCCTGGCCTGAGTTCAGGGAGATGTGTCACCTTATCCGATCGCAGAAAATTCTCAATATCTACCTGAATTTCTCTCGCTTCATTATGAAGAGGGGAGACCAATCGTGCTTTGTCCAACGCGGCTTTTTCTGTGGGACCTCCAGCCATGTATAACGCATCCAATATATTGGCCCCTATAAATGTTTGATAGCTTCCTGGAGTTTTTACCTCCCCTATTACCTTCACATCGTAGGTGCCGGGCAGACCTGGTACAACGATGATATCCCCATCTTCCAATGAGGGTAGTAGATTCGGATCCCCCTCAATATAGAATTGATTCAGATCAACCATGAGTGTCTGTGTACTATCCAGCCTATTTCGGATTAACTTCACCTTGTCCAATTGCGCTCTGGGTGTTGTACCGCCCGCACGCGTAATCGCACCTTGTACTGTTGCTCTTTTGGCTACCAAATATTCGCCTGGAATTACCACCTGACCTAAGACTGTCACACCCACATTCATAGTTTGTGAAAACCGAACACTAATGATAGGTCTTTCTCCTATATATTTGGAAACCTGAGCTCTCAAAATTTCCCTCAGGTCATCCAAACTGAAGCCTTCAATCGGAATGTTTGAGATGAGTGGAAAATCAACCGTACCATCAGGTTCGACCATGACCGTCCTGGAAAGCTCCTCATGTCCATATACCCTGATTTCTATGATGCTCCCCTTTTGTATCCTTTGTGTTTGACACGGTGCATACGTATAGGTAAGAATACCAACAATCACCAAAATAAGGATTTTCGTCAACTGAATGAATTTCTGAGGAGAATTTTGTGTCATCATAGTCATAGTTCTCTTAAATATCTAATAATTATATGATAATACTAATGATTCTTGTTTTTGGATTTAAATTGAACTATAAATATTGTAAAAATTTAGTTAAATGTCAAGAAATATTTTAGTTGGATAAATAATAAAATAACAAATTCATAGGTGTTCGGAATACCGGACATTATTCATTATATAAAAATATTAAATATTTCTTGAAATAATCAAAATCCTGTGGTATTTTAAGGATATCCATAATATTAAAGTGAAGGAATTGATTTGAGTCAGAAAAAACGACCGAGAGGCGCCTTTGTCCTGTGGAAATGGGGTGACCGAGAAATCAATGATCCCAAAACAATACGGACGCAACTTATTGAAATTTATTCCAAAGGATTCTCAGGAGTACTGGCAACACTCGGTGCATCTCGATATGAATTCATTGATAGAAAAGTCATTCGGGCCGTGGCACAGGCGAGCCAATGGTCAAAAAAAAGGAATATCCAGTTCTGGTTTCAGGCGGATCCTCGACAGGCATCGAGAACCTTCATCACAAAAACGGGAGAACGTACTGAAAATCTAATTGTTGCGCGGAAACCTGAAGATGGACTCAATCCTCAAACCCTGAACATTGCTAAAGTTGTGAAAAATAACTTCGAATTACAATATGGAATTCCACGCGTTCGATATTCAGACAGATTTCGAGAGGTAGCCCTCCAATTTGAACCATGCGAACTGGAAAGGGTTTTCTTATTCCAAACAGAAAATGGTGTCATATTGAGAGATTCCATCCAAGATATCACAACTGCGAGTCGGTTCTTCACCAATATTGCTGAAGGGTACGCCCAGGTATTTGGGGAGGTCCAAACGCCGCCCGGTGAGGAATGGTATTGTATGGCTTTTCCCAAGTTCTCTACCAACCTCTATGACTTTGCCGGCCGTGTAAGCAACGACATGCTGCTTGTCTTTGTCGAAAATCTCTTTGATGCCTGCACATATTTGGATGGGATAACTTGGGGGGAAGGAGAGGTTGGCTATGTGGTGGACACAGGACGTTTCCCGGTAAGTCTCTCTATATATAACTCATTTCTGGCCGAGTATCAATATGATCTGAGGGATTATCTTTATGGTTTGATCCTGCCGGTAAACGATGAATCCCATATCATCATACGGAATGACTATTATAAATTACTCTTGGATACTGTATTTAATGCCCAGCGCGATTTTTATCAGATGATTCATGGTTTCTTTGAGGATTTGGATGTCGGAATCCACCACACCTGGCATCTCGGAAAGCACCAGATCAATGATTTGGTACGTGGAAGTATCGATCCCTGGCAAAACATTGAGCAGGCGAGGTCAACTTTCATCGATATGGGAAATGTGGGAAAAACTGGTATAAAAATCAATTCATTCATCTCAACATTGATTATTGTGAAAAGTCTCGGACTCCACTCAAAAGCTCAAAGTGCATATTTAAATTTACTCGAACCAAACGAAGAACAAGCGGATTTGCCTTACTGGACCGATCTGATGATGCTCTATTCTGTACAATGGCTTGCCCATTTCGACATTAATGGAGAATTGAACACCCCGAGCATGAAGACTAAAAAGCGCGATCCATCAGAAGTCAATTTCCATTGCTACGATACTATAAATAGGCGAATTGACAGTATTAAAAAAATTACGAGATTCAAATTCCCTGAAGCCGGTATCGCTCTGATATTTCCGATAGAGACGATTATGTCTATTGCTCCGTCAGATGCCGAGGCAATTCTACTTTCCATCAACAATCTTATAGCGAGACTGACATTTGCAGGCATTCAATTGGATGTTATCTCCTCGATGCTGTTGAAAAAAGGAAAAATCTCATCGGAAGGTATCCGGATAAATAGACGGACCTACAATATAGTTATATATCCTTATCCGGAGGTATTGAGCCCAGAGACACTGGAGATATTAACAGTGTTATATAAATTCAGAATACCCGCTCTCTTAGGAGGAATGGCACCGCGGATAACCACACGTGGTAAAAGGATTGCCCAATCATTTCCCATTGCGTTTGATCCTAATGATAAAAATCTCACGCCTCTGTTGCATAATGGAGTACAACCACCGTTCACTACACCGAATAATGGATTGGGTACATTAATTGTCAAGGAAAATGAACGGCTCTTACTCTTCATGCCAAACAAGCCAGGAAAAACAATGTATGGCGAAGTGCATTACGAAGAGTTCTCTTTCTCGATATCAGAATGTTCAACCCTGGCCATTTTCCGGTTAGAAAAAAATGGTTGCGCAAAACAGGTATTATAGTCTATTTTCTGAAGATCTTTTAGGGAGATCCTTCTACCCGTATATAGCATCCCTCGGGCTTCGCTATACTTTTCAGGCAATACAATCGTCTATAACGTTTTTCGTCCCTTTCTTTTCGATCAATTACATCGATCAGTGCACCCCAGCGACATGCAAGACATTGGTCGGGTTGATCCAGCATCAGAGTAGCCGTCTTTGCTGCCACCAAGGCATGCTCCCGAGTTAGAGGCTTCCCCCACCCCGGTTTTGTTACTTCAATACGTTGAGGCCTATGGATAACAATGCGACCTCTATCTTCTCGAATTTCACCATTCATTTCAAATTTCATCTTGGGTACAAATGAATGTGACTTCATGAGGCCCTCTGAGATACGTATGTAAAATGTATCCTCAATATGACAATTTCCTATAAAACCCTCTTTAATGACAATGAGATATCCGCGTAATTTTATATGACCCCCACGAGGATACAAGGCTTGTTCATACCAGGGCTTTACTTGACTTACTTGACCTGCGATATTTCTTCTCCTGAAACGAATATCCTCCAACCAATTTTCAAAGTCTTCCAATTGATCAAGAAAAATCTCATAATCGGTCTTTGTCAATAACAATTCCGGTTGAAGGTGGATTTTTTCCTCCATAAAGTAAGTACATCCCTTGCAGTTTTTTCCAGTATATTGATAGCCATGGATGCATCGACTCCCCTTTTCCATGAGAACACAGTGCCAGTCAAAATAAATACAACCCTGGGGAAAACATCCTTTCTCTTTCATGACATGGTAAACCGACACCCTGCCTTTAAAATGACGGTGTGCTTCCTGGCTACATCGAAAAACATCAAGTCGCTTGTATTGGTTAATCATATGAAATGGTGTTGAGGTTTAATCAAGTTGAATTATTCTTACTCGGGGGGTCATTCTCATACAACTGTACCCGTCTTGCCTCTAATAAATTATTTTCCTCCCCCCTGAATTCTGCTGCCGTTTGTATGATGACGCCTCTTTGACGGGCGAAATTGAAGGCGGATTCAATCTTCGAATCCCATTGATGATCTCTTAAAAGATGATGATCAATGATGACATTTATAACTTTTGTTTTCTCGATTATTTTTTTAATTCGAGTTATTACATTTTCCAGATCGTTTTGAACCTGCTGATCTCCCTGGAGATAGGTCATCGGCCCATCAAGGTATAATAATTCAGGATTTTGACTGACGATAAAATCAATCGGGGTATCCGTATACGGTCCTTGTACATCGGAAGAAAATACAAAAGTGTATCCCTGCTCACGGAACGCCACCTGTATTATGAAGCCTTGTGAATCCGATGCACCATGTGGTATGGGCGGAGAGAATGAGATTTGTGTATTACCATAATTCAGTATTCGGCCGTCGGCGTAATTAATATCTTTGGCAACACCCTGAATGGCTCTTAAGAACTTAAAAGCCCGATTCCTTTGATTGACATTGATGAGCTGGTTTGGATTTTTTATGAGTAAAATTTTATCCCGATAATGTTCAATGATATCGGCGAAGAAATGCGGATCATGGTAGTGAGTGATTATGATGATATCGGAAGTCTGAGTGAAAAGATGTATCCGTTCCAGGTGCTTGGCCAAACACCACTCTTCCACCGGATGAGGAGGTAATCCGGAACGAAATTGCTCAACGATAGCTCCCGGATCAATAATCGCACAACAATCTTTAGTCTCAACAAAAGTGGCCATGGATCTGACACCCATGGATTCGGCAGCTAAAGGAATAATTTCCATCAGTCAGCTTTGAAATTAAACATTTTTATTAACCAAAAGACATGAAAATCTCTTGAAAAGAGCCTCGGGAAAACCTCATATAGATATGCGAGGACATCTCGAGACCCATAGAATCATTTCAATTCAACCTTATGTTCCAATTTCCCAGGATGAGAGGTATTCCTTCTGCTCTTCGGTCAATTCATCGATCTTAATTCCCATGGATTCGAGTTTCAATCGTGCTACCCATTCTTCTATTTCCTCAGGGACATCATGTACTTTTACTTCCATATTTTTGGCGTTTTTAACGACCCATTCAGCCATTAAAGCTTGTGTTGAAAAACTCATATCCATAACACTGGCGGGATGTCCCTCAGCAGCGGCCAGGTTGATCAGCCGCCCCTCAGCCAAAAGGTATATTTTTCTTCCATCTGGAAGTAAGTAGCAATCGACATTATTTCTCACGCCCATAATCTTTTCTTTGGCCAGTGCTTCTAAAGCATTGATATCAATCTCAATATTAAAATGACCGGAATTGCAAACGATAGCACCATCCTTCATGACTTCAAAATGTTCTCTGCGAATGACTTTGATATCACCCGTCAAAGTACAAAAAAGGTCACCAATCTTTGCAGCCTCCTGCATTGGCATGACCCTAAACCCATCCATGGCTGCTTCGATTCCTTTAATGGAATCAACTTCTGTAACGATGACATTGGCTCCCATACCCTTACACCGCCAAGCGAAACCCCGTCCACACCAACCATAACCCGCAACGACTATATTTTTACCAGCAAGCAAAATATCCGTTGCGCGAATAATTCCATCAACCGTTGATTGTCCGGTCCCGTAGCGATTATCAAAAAGATTTTTCGTTTTTGCATCATTGACGGCTATAACAGGAATCTTCAAAGAATTATCTCTTGCCATGGCTCTTAAACGAATCACTCCGGTCGTCGTTTCTTCCATGCTACCGATTATCTCATCCACTTGTTCAGCGTAATCAAAATGAATCGTTGAAACCAAATCAGCACCGTCATCCATGGTAATATGGGGTTTATGTTCAATCGCCAAACGTATATGACTATAATACGTTTCCTTATCTTCAGATCTAATGGCATAGACCTTAATTCGATAATCCTTGACCAGTGAAGCGGGAACATCGTCCTGGGTTGACAAAGGGTTAGAAGCGACCAAAACGACTTCGGCCCCTCCAGCATCCAAGGTTCGTATCAAATTAGCCGTTTCTGCTGTAACGTGAAGGCAGCAGGACATTCTCATCCCTTTGAACGGTTTTTCTTTCTCGAACCGCTCTTTAATCAATTCCAAAACCGGCATATCCCGCCTTGCCCATTCGATTCGTCGCTTCCCTTCAGAAGCCTGTTCGAGATCCTTAATGTCATACTTCAAAATTTT
>CAZYTI010000166.1:7566-7844 GCA_964650065.1 uncultured bacterium | reverse complement strand
ATATTTGGTTTGGGCGGGTATGGTGCACGATTGGATCAAGATTCGGGATGATTCTATTGTCCGGTTGGATTTTCCCTTTGAAAACACCAGGCCGGGTCAACAGGAGATTATTGACATCGTCCAAAATTCCATTCATGAAAATAATCACCTGCTCTTACAGGCACCCACAGGAATGGGTAAAACCGTTGCTGTTCTGTATCCCTCTGTGAAAGCGCTATCCCATGGGTCGGTCTCCAAGATCTTTTATTTAACGGCCAGGACAACAGGAAGAGCCGCTG
>CAZYTI010000166.1:0-7556 GCA_964650065.1 uncultured bacterium | reverse complement strand
ACCCTTGATTTGTTGAGGAACCATGGACTGAGAATGAAATCGATCAGTTTGACTGCAAAAGAAAAGAGTTGTCTCAGGCCCGATAGTTTATGCAATGGAGCCGAGTGTCCGTTCGCTCGCGGATTTTATGATCGTGTGAATGAGGCGTTGTTAGATGCTTTTGTTCATGATTCTTTTACTTACGACACAGTCATTGAACTCTCCAAGAGACACTGTGTGTGTCCTTTCGAATTCTCTCTTGAATTATCCGAGTGGGTCGAGTGCATTATCTGTGATTACAACTATGTGTTTGATCCAAGAGTGTATTTGAAGCGATTCTTCCAGTCTCATGATGATTACCTGTTTTTGGTGGATGAAGCTCATAATTTGGTTGACAGGGCGAGAGCGATGTTTTCTGCCGCATTTCACAAAGAGAAGATCCTGGAACTTAGACGGCACTTGAAAGGAAAACTTCCTAAAATCACCCTTATTCTCAATCAATTGAACAGATGTCTTCTCAACGTGAGGAAGAGATGTGAATTAGAGACTACGTCATTTTCAGAGAAAACACTCCCAGCAGATTTTTGTCGCCTCCTAATAAAATTCTCTTTTCTTGCTGAACGGTGGCTATCATTAAATCAACCATCCTCATTTCGACAGACTTTGATCAATCTCTATTTTGAGGCCAGGGCTTTCCTGCAAATCGCGGAACGGTTTGATGAAAGCTATGCCGTTTGTTATACGAAAATGGATAAAAATGTGTGTGTGAAGTTATTTTGCATAGATCCTTCCACCCATCTGATCGAACACATCGAGCGCAGCAGCGCAGCGATTTTTTTCTCTGCTACTCTGAGTCCAAAAACCTTCTTTTCAGAATCATTTGGTTTGGGTGATGATGTTCGAGAACTGATCCTGCCTTCCCCCTTTGAACGGCACAACCTGCGTGTTCTCATCGCGAGAAGGATTTCCACGCTTTACATTCATCGGGAGATCACCAGGTTTGAAGTGGTCAATGCGATTTTTTCCTTCATTCATCAAAAAAAGGGGAATTACATCATATTCTTTCCCTCATATGCTTATATGAATATGATATACACCATAGTCCATCAGGTCGTTTCTGATGTTGACCTCATTCTGCAGTCTCCACGTATGTCCGAACAGGCCAGAAAAATGTTTATTGATCAATTTCAATTGGAAAATGACCGGTCGACAGCAGGATTCGCCGTCTTGGGCGGTGTGTTTGGCGAGTCTATCGATCTTTTGGGGGAACGATTAACGGGTGCTGCGATTGTTGGCGTTGGACTCCCTGGAATTTCATTGGAGCGAGAACTCATAAAGGCGTATTTCAATGATCGGAATGGTTCAGGCTTTGCTTTTGCCTATCAATTCCCCGGATTCATTAAAGTCCTGCAGGCAGCGGGCCGTGTCATCCGATCGGATCAAGATAGAGGGACCGTTCTTCTCGTTGACTCTCGCTTCGGAAATTTCCGATATCGATCCGCCTTCCCGTGTGAATGGGATCCCATCTATGTAGAAAATGCCCATGAAATAAGAAAAATGCTTGGAAGTTTTTGGAATCGATGATGGGTTATTTTTGAAATTCGATATGAAAACTAAATTAGATGACTTGATCGTACTCTTTCTGGATTGCCAGGCCACCGGCGCGAATCCGGAGAATGGAGCAGTCATTGAACTGGGTTGGGCCCGGTCATGCGTCCATTTCGATATGGATATAACTGCCAAACGTATTGAAACGTATTTGATACAGCTTCCTGAGGATCGAGTCATCCCGAGACGTGTTCAATCGATCACCGGGATATCTCTCGATGATTTGGTTTGCGGTCATCCCATCCAAAAGGTCTGGAAGAAACTTTACTCATTGGCGGATGACATTGCCAGATTAAATAGAATGAAAAAATGTCCGGTGATTATCCATTTTTCTCAGTATGAAAAACCCTTCTTGCACCGTTTGCACCAGCAGTTTACACCAAAACGTGCTTTCCCTTTTGAAATCGTATGCACACATCAAATCTCAAAAAGGCTTTTTCCAAATCTCCCCCGGAAAGGCATACGGGCCGTCGCCGGCTTTCTGGGATTTTCTACAGGTGAGCTCAGACGCTGCCATGATCACGTTCTGGCTACTGTATTTATATGGCACGAAATGTTAGCCGTATTAAAAGAGAAGCACAATATCGTGGCCTTAGGGGCGCTTCAAGAATGGTTGTCGAAGCCCGTGAATCAGGAACCTATGAAGAGAGTTTATCCAATGGAATCAGCATTGAGGTCTTCTTTGCCTGACCGGCCGGGTGTCTATCGAATGCTTCGACTGAATGGGGATGTCCTCTATGTCGGAAAAGCGACTTCGCTCAAACAGAGAGTCAGAAGTTATTTTCAGGTTAGCACTCGACATGCAGAGCATATATTGGAAATGCTCTCTCAGGCAACCAGGATCGAATTCACAGAGACAGAATCAACCTTGGAGGCCTCCGTTTTAGAATCGGATGAAATAAAACGTCTTTCTCCACCGTATAATAAAGCGCTTCGCACCCGCGAAAGGAAGGTATGGTTTTGCTCCTCCGACCTTGCTGAGTATAGTGAAATACCGAGGGACTCCTGCAGAATCGGACCGTTTTCATCTCTGGAAGTGATGAAACGGATGTCGAGTATTCAACAAATTGTCAGGGCCAACAGGCGTGAAGAGATCGATGAACACCTCTTCCTGTCCGGACTGGATATTCCACCGGATTATGCTCCGGACAGCAGTTGTATTCGGGATGGATTTGAAATATTTTTGAATCGTCACAATGAGATATTCAAAAAGGAATCGATCGAATGTGCGATGAAGCGATTGGGACGTGAAATTTGGATCCAACGGTTGAAGGAAAGAGCAGAGAAAGCAGAGGAGAAAGACTCGGAGGATGAACTTGAAAAACAACCGTTTGAATGGACAGCGGAATCGGTTGCTCGTACCATCGAAGGGCATGTGACTCGATGGGCGCATGAGATAAGAAGAGCACGCTGGTTGGTTTTGCTTTCTGAATCCGCCCTTGCCTGGGAAGAGACGAGAACCTCGAAAGGTCGTCATTTAATTGTCTTGCAAGGAGGATGCGTCATTCATCGTGAAACGATTGATGACAACGATGACATCCCTATTCCACCCGGACATGGTAAAATCTTCATGGAGCGGCAGGCAAGTTTCGATCTCTTGACATTGGACCGATTGAGAGTACTGACCACCGAAATTCGTAAATTGGTCACGGAAAACCACTGGATCAAGGTTCGGCTCGGCCCAACCGTGGAGCTGGATAGGGACAAACTGATAAAATTGTTTCGTTGGATCTAAGGTCAATTTATTTAGCCTGAGAAATTCATAGCCGCAAAGTCCCCGCCTGATGCCTGCCTGCCGCAGGCATGGCGGGCAGGAAAGGCACAAAGTAATGAGAAATAAAAAGGAATTATGGGAGGAATCCAATAATGAATAAAATAGTTTATATACTTATCATCCTCTTTTTTCCGGATTATGGAATCCAGGCCCAAACCACCGGCACATTGGATATTGGAACCCATAAACTGCATTATAGGGTTGTAGGTGAGGGCAAGCCCACAGTTGTCATCGATGTGGGTGTCGGGGAGTCTTATACCAGCTGGCAGCCCATGATCGATCGTGTATCAAAACATGTTCGCGTTTTTGCCTATGACAGGGCAGGTTATGGACAGAGTGAATCCGGGCCCATGCCCAGAGACGCGAATCGTGCTGCCTATGAATTAAAGTGCCTCCTGGACGGAACTGAAATAAGGGGCCCCTATTTGCTCGTCGGCCATTCGTTAGGGGGACTGCATATGCAGGTCTTTGCCGATCGGTACGCGGATGTGGTTGCGGGGCTGGTTTTACTCGATCCGCCACCCCTGGGGTGGATTTCCGGTGAGTATTTTCCCGATCTGAAAGAGATGTTCCAGCGAGAAACCGATGGTTTGTTGGAAGCCGCAACTCAAGCACGTCGATCCTCAAATCCGGAAGAGAGGAATCGAGCCGGATTTTTAGAGGCGATACACTCGGAGCACAAATCGATGTTGGCCAGGACCGGCGATCAGGTCCTGAAAATCGAATCTTTTGGCGATTTCCCAATGGTTGTTATCGCTGCAGAGCGACCCAATCCCATGTTTGGTGAATGGGCTGAGGCATATCAGGCTTTTTGGATAGAGGAGAGCCGGAAACTGACGAAAAAATCATCCGTGGGGGTATTCGTTCTGGCAGACGGGAGCGGACATCACATTCATCTCGATGCTCCCGATGTCGTATACGATGTAATCATCAGAATGCTCGAGAAGTGAAATGAAATTTGAATGAGTCCAAAATAAAAACCACTTTCATTATTCTTCAAGGATGCTGCGCCTGGATGGCCGTAATGGCAATGGTGTAAACGATATCCTCGACTGTGGCACCCCTGCTTAAATCGTTGGCCGGCTTGTTCACCCCCTGTAGTACGGGGCCGATAGCGGCGATATTCGCTGATCTCTGGACCGCTTTGTATGCAATGTTACCCGAATCCAAATCAGGAAAAATATACACGGTCGCTTTACCGGCAACTTCACTGTCTTTAACCTTGATACGGGCGACATCCGGTGAGATGGCAGCATCGTATTGTATGGGCCCCTCGATGGGGAGGTCGGGTTTTCTTTTTCTGGCAATCTCCGTCGCCTTCCGTACTTTATCCACATCTTTCCCCTTTCCGGATTCACCGGTGGAATAGGAGAGCATGGCCACGTAGGGGTCGACTCCAAAGGTACGGGCCGTTTCTGCACTGGTAATGGCGATGTCCGCCAATTCCTCGGCATTGGGATTCTCCACCAGGGCACAATCGCCATAGACCAGCACCCGGTCGGGCAGGCTCATAAAAAAGATGCTGGACGCAATGGAAACCCCTTCTTTTGTTTTAATCAATTGTAAAACGGGCCGAATGGTTGCTGCCGTGGAGTGTTCGGTACCTGACACAAAACCGTCTGCCGCACCCTTGTACACCATCATGGTCGCCAGATAATGAGGATCCATCATGATGTCCCGTGCCCTGTCTTCGGTGATCCCTTTGTGTTTTCTCATTTGGTAAAACGTGTCTATGTATTCATCCAACTCGTTAAAATGCGCCGGATCGATGATGGTTGCTTTTTCTTTAATGGTCTGTTTGACTCGACTGCCGATCCGACCTGCGGTCACCCGGATCGAATCCCTGTGACCCAACAATGTAATGTCACAGACACCTCTGTTCAGTATTCTTGTTGCTGCGCGTAATACTCTTTCCCCGGTGCCTTCAGGTAGAACAATGCGTTTCTTGTCAGACCTGGCCCGATCCAGTAGTTCATACATGAACATTTTGGGCGTTCTGATGTCAGCCTTTTTCAATCCCAGTTGTTCATAAATTTTCTTTGTATCCACATAAGAATCGACCATAAGCTTGGCCAAACGGATTTTTTCTGTGTCGTTTTGAGTGATTTCCCCGGCAATTTCCGACACCTTAAGCGCGGTATTATACGTGTCATCGTCTACCGATAGAATGGATATGGATATATTCGATACTTTGATCAATTCCATGGTATTTTCCCCGGGTTGTAGACCTCCTGTCAGGATGAGTCCGGACAATCTTGGAAATTCTTTGACTCGGTGACTTTCCAACATGCCAATTATGTCGGCTTTATCTCCCGGTGCTATAATTAAATATCCATCCTTATCTCTTAACCGTCCCAGAGCGTGTTCCAACTTCATGGCAAATACTCTGGGCTCAATCACGACTCTTGACAGGTCATCACCCGCGTACAATATTCTGGCATTGAGTTTTTTTGCGACTTCACCGAGTTTTGGCTTTCCCAACGAAGGTAGGTAGGGCAATATTCCAAACAGTGGGATGTTTGCTTTTTCTGCCATTTCCTTGATGTCTAAAGCGTTTTCCTCATAAGTTGTAGACTTTAATCCATTGATAACCACACCCAGAAATTCACAGCCCGTTTCATGGAAGGAATCTCTGCAATTGGTGACATTGAGGATGATCTCTTCGACCGATTTTTCCGAGCCATTGGCAATTAACAGGACCGGTGCATTCAGATCCTTGGCCAGCTCTGCATTGATATCAAATTCCAGTACATTTGTCACACTCGTATAGTCCGTTCCCTCAATAACCACAATGTCTTTTACTTCGGCAATTCTTTTGTATGATTCGATAATTTTATCGTATGCCACATCCTTGTTTTTTTGGATGTCTTCGATGGAAACCGGATTGATATCCTCCAACCGATTTTCCAATTGAAAAATATCCTTGATCAATTGCGCATCCGAGTCCCTATCGCTGTTTTCATGATATCTCTGACCGATGGGTTTGATGTAGCCCACTTTGGGTACGATGGATTCAAAGGCTTCGATGAGGCCGATGGATATGGCACTCTTTCCGCTATTGGGTTCGGTCGCAGCGATGAATATATTTTTTCCCATTTTAATAATCCTTCTTTGTTAATAAATTATTTTGTTTTTTCAATAGATTAATTCTCATTTATTAACTTACTTAAAATATATTAAATCCTGATGAATAATCAAAAGAATAGTTGCTATTTTAGATAAAAGATATTAATATTGTTGTACTTGTACTTCAGGATAGTTTAAAAATTTGAAAATTGGATAATTCCAGAATGAATCATTCCTTTTTGGCTGAGCCCAGACCGTATTTGCTCAAGAATAAGATACAGCATTATGAGTGGGGGACTCGTAATGATGAGGCATTTATTCCCCAACTTCAAGGTGTTAAACCAGAGAAGGATAGGCCCTATGCAGAGCTGTGGATGGGGGCTCACCCAACGGCATCATCAGAGGTGGTATTCGATGGAGAGACCTTTTCCCTGGATCGGCTCATTGCACATCATCCACTTGAGATTCTCGGGGAACGTATCAGCAAAACTTTTTCAGGGAAGTTGCCCTTTTTATTTAAAGTGCTATCGGCCGGTGAAACGCTATCCATACAAGCCCATCCCAATAAAATACAGGCAGAGTTACTTCATGCGATGGATTCCGCACATTATCCTGATGATAATCATAAACCTGAGATCGCCATTGCCATCGATACCCTCACGGCCTTTGCGGGATTCAAACCCTGTTCAACCATTATATCCACTTTATCCCAATATGTTGAGATATCTGATTTTATTGGGAAAAAAATCGTTCATGAATTCATGCAGGTCCAAAATCCTTCTCATCTCGAGCAACAACGCCTGGTACAAAAACTATATTCACTCCTGTTAAATCGATCATTCAGCCAAGAATCTCTTTTAAGTCGGTCTATTGATCGACTGTATAACCGACTCATGGAAATGGAAAAACATAACCAGGTGGAAAGGTTATTCATCCGGTTGAGGAAAAAATATTCGGGACCCGATGTGGGTCTATTCTTTATATTTCTATTAAATTTAATTCATTTAAATAAGGGTGAAGCGATATTCCTGAAAGCGGGCGTGCCCCATGTATACGTGAGAGGAACGATTGTGGAGTGCATGGCCAACTCCGACAATGAGGTCCGAGCCGGTCTGACACACAAATACAA
>CAZYTI010000165.1:0-7856 GCA_964650065.1 uncultured bacterium | reverse complement strand
GATGTGGTGGCCATCAAGGCAGGTCAGATTGTCACTGTGACCGCAGGTGTGATTGAAAATGGCACGATCATTATTCGAAATGGCATCATCGAAGCCATTGGCAAAGATCTCGTTATCCCTCCGGGTGCTGAGATCATTCAGGAAGACACCATGTATGTCTATCCTGGTTTGATCGATGCCCATACCTCGATAGCGCTGCAGAAACCGGAACAGACTGAGCAATCCTCTCAACCAGGGGGACAATCCTCCAGAGGACCAGTGGGTCCATCTCCGACCATGATGAGTCCTGAAAAGCTGACCGCAGATATGCTGAACCCAAAGGATGCCAATATTAAAAAGGTTCGGGAAACGGGTGTGACCACAGTTTTAACGGTTCCTGATGAAGGCATTTTCATCGGGCAGAGTGCTTTGATTAACCTGTTTGGTGATGCTTCAGAAGGAATGATATTAAAATCCCCGGTGGCCATGCACCTGGGATATTCCAGGCAACGGGGCGTTTATCCAGCCACACTCATGGCCGTGATCGCTTTTCAGAAGCAGAAATTTTATGATGCCCAACATCATAAACTCCTGTGGGATCGTTACAAGAAACAAAAGCGGGGTTTTCAACGGCCCCTGCCCAATAAATCTCTGGATGCACTCCTGCCTGTTCTGGAGGGACAACAGCTTGTTATTATATCCGTGAACAAAGAGAACGATATAAAGCGGGCGATTAAATTAGCCGATGAATTCCAACTGAATTACCTCCTGAGTGGTGTCGTGGAAGGTTGGCGCGTCGTGGATCTGTTGCGTGCCAAGAATAAACCGGTCCTGCTGAGCCTGAATTTTCCCAAACCGGAGAACGTGACAGGATATTCATTTCAATTGAAAGTGGAAGGTCCTACTAAAAAAGAAAAACCAAAGGCCAAGACTGAAGATAATGAAAAACAGGAAGGCGAATCCAAAGCGAAGACCGAAGAAAAGGGAAAAGACAAAGATAAAGAGAAGGAAAAGGAGAGCGCTGATCTATACGCCAATGCCGGTGCTTTATTCAAGGCAGGCATTAAGTTTTGTTTTTCTTCAGGGGGCCTTAAAAAACCCGAAGATTTTGTCAAGAATGCAGCAAAGACCATTGAATACGGACTCCCCAAGGAGGAGGCGCTGAAAGCGATGACCATTTACCCGGCCGAGTTATTTGGCGTGACCGACCAGATCGGAAGCATCGAAGTCGGGAAAATTGCCAACCTGGTCATCACGACCGGAGAGCTCTTTGCGGAAGAAACCAAGGTGAAATACGTCTTCGTGGATGGTCGTAAAAATAAAATTGAAAAACCCAAGAAAAAACCAACTGGCGAGGCAAGTGTGAACGTTTCAGGCACATGGGAAATCACGGTTGCCTCCGCCATGGGAGAGGTTGCCGTAACCGTCGTATTGAACCAGAGCGGTTCCGAAGTTACAGGAGAATTCAAGAGTGAGATGGGGGCTACATCGATATACGATGGTTCGGTCAGTGGAAATGCGATCCAATTCAGTGTGAAACTCCCCATTGGGGGACAACCTTTTGAGCTGGTCTTTGATGGAACCGTTGAAGGGGATACCATGGAAGGGACCATCGATCTGGGTGAGATGGGATTGGCAGATTGGGAAGGAACAAAGACCAGTGGTCCAGGTCAATATTGATCATTTAGATATCATTTGAAAACGATAAAAATAAGCAAGGAGGATGAGCATGTTGGAAATACAGAAGTGGATGGTGGCTGTCTTTGGTTTGGTCGTCATGCTTTTTGGGGTAAGCACATCTTTATCTGCACAGCTCAAAGTGGAAGGTGAGGGTGAAGACCTGCTGATCAAAAATGCAACCGTTTTGACAGTGACCATGGGGACTATTGAGAAAGGTTCCGTTCTCATTCATGCTGGGAAAATTAAGGCCGTTGGAGCCAATATGGCGGTACCGGACGGAGTCCGTGTCATCGATGCAACAGGGCGGTTCGTGATGCCCGGGATTATCGACTCCCATTCTCATATGGGGATCGAAGGGGGAATCAATGAAGCCACGGGTCAGGTGGTACCGGAGGTGAATATTCAGGATGTGATCCGGCATGATGATATCAGTTTCCAGAGGGCTTTGGCCGGGGGTGTAACAGCCATCAACACGCTTCATGGAAGTGCCAATGTCTTTGGTGGTAGAAATGCCGTTCTTAAACTGAAATTCGGAAAGCCCGTTGAGGAATTATTTATCCCCGGAGCAAAGGAACTCATCAAATTTGCATTGGGTGAGAATCCCAAAAAGTCGAACGTGCCGATATCACCCAGTGGCAGGAAGTTTCCGGCCTCGCGGATGGGTATCGAGTATACACTTAGAGAAGCATTCACACAGGCTAAGGAATATATACGAAAATGGGATGAATATGAATTAAAGAAAAAGGGTAAGATTAAGAAGAACCCATGGGAGAAAAAGGCCGGTATCGTACCGCCCAGACGTGATTTACGATTGGAAACGCTGGCAGGTATATTGAAGGGCGAATTGGGGATTATATGTCATGGATATCGGGCTGATGAGATGCTCATGATCATGAATATGGGCGATGAAATGGGTTTCAAGGTCGGTTCTTTCGAACACTGTTTGGAGGGATACCGTATTGCCGACGAAATGGCCGAACACGGTGTGATCGCTTCCATTTTTGCTGACAGTTGGTCGTATAAAATGGAAGCCTTCGAAGCGATTCCGTACAATGCGGCCATTCTCACTGAGAGAGGTGTGATCGTTACGTGTAACTCCGACAGTCCCGAGCGGGTGCGCCGTTTATATCAGGATGCTGCCAAGCTTTTAAAATACGGAGAGATGCCAGAAACTGAGGCGTTAAAGACCATCACGCTCAATCCGGCAATTATGTTGGGCATCGAGGATCGTGTCGGTAGTATTGAGGTCGGTAAAGATGCGGACCTGGCCATATTCAGTGGACACCCCTTTAGTGTTTATTCCAAAGTTGAAATGACAATCATAGAAGGTGATATCTATTTTGATTTGTCCAAAGCTAAAACGACAGAAAAAATCCTTGCGGATGTCTCTCAATAAACCTTGAGCGGGTATAACATAGTATCATAATTAACGGAGAAGGACGATGCGAATTAAAATAAACTGTGTCATTCTGGGCTTGCTTTTTTGCCTTTGCCCGTTGAGTCATACGCTGTCGGCTGTAAACGGGAGTTATGCGATTAAAAATGCGACCATCATCACAGTAACAGGCAGGAGGATAGAAAAGGGAATCATCGTCATACAAGGGGATAAAATTACGTCCTTGGGTAAAAATGTGACCATTCCAGAGAATGCAGAGGTGATAGATGCAAGCGGCCTCTATGTCTATCCGGGCATGATCGATGCAGCCACGTCCCTGGGATTGTATGAGGTTGGTGCTGTGGCTGCCACGGTCGACGGGTATGAAATCGGCACCTATAATCCACACATACAGGCTCATGTGGCCATGAATCCCCATAGCGTTCATATCCCCATCAGCAGGGTCAATGGAATCACTTCAGCTCTGGTCGTTCCGGGAGGGGGTGTCATTTCCGGACAGAGCGCCATGATCAACTTAAATGGCTGGACACCTAAGGAAATGGTGATAAAGACACCGGTGGCCATTCATGTGAACTTTCCACGCCTTCCCCGGGAGGGTGACCGCCGGAGACGACAACCCACCCCACAACAGGCGGGATCCGGAGCTGACCGTACAGAGAAACAAATCAATGAACTGAGAGAGCTCTTTAGCAAGGCCAAGCGTTATGCGGAAAAATGGGATGCATACATGGAGTCTTCTCGGCCTCCTGCACCGGACAAGAATTTAATGCTTGAAGCGTTGGTGCCGGTGGTTAAAAAGGAGCTGCCAGTCGTCATATCGGTTGGAGCGGAAAAAGACATCGAAAACGCAGTCGCGTTTTTTGACTCAATGGATATTGACGCCATCTTGCAGGGCGTGACCGATGGATGGAAAGTGGCCAAGCTACTCAAGAAGCACAACATTCCTGTGATTGTGGGCCCGGTACTCAGCACGCCGGGTTCCAAAGATCCGTATGATTCACGATACGCCAATGCCGGTATATTGCATAAGTCAGGAGTGAAGATTGCGTTCATGACCGGAAGTGCCCCGGACGTGAGAAGCCTTCCATACCATGCGGGAACAGCTTCGGCATACGGATTACCCAAAGAGGAGGCCTTGAAAGCCGTGACAATCTATCCGGCAGAAATTTTTGGCGTTGCCCATAAGATTGGCAGTCTGGAGGAAGGGAAGCTGGCGAATCTGATGGTCACGGATGGGGATCCTCTGGAAATGAAAACCCAGATTAAGCATCTTTTTATCGCCGGTGAGAAAATAGAATTGAAGAGTAAACATACGGAAGCATATGAAAAATTCAGGAAACGGCCTAAAATGAAAGAGTAATCATGAGCAATATCCTCCGGTAAGTAATGATCTTCCGGAGGATATTACAATGAGGAAGGCTAATATGTCAGATGAAGGTGAAAAGAAACCGATGGTTTACCGAGCTACCGAAAGCAGACTGACCCCATATCTATTGGGGATCCTGGTTGTCTTTGCCCTGGGTTTTGTCCTTCACCAACTTCAAACGATCTTCAAGCCTCTATTGATTGCAGTTTTCCTGTCGTTTATTTTAGAGCCCATGGTGGATCTTCTGACCAAGATCAAAGTCCCCAAATTTCTCTCTTTTATCATTTCACTGTTCGTGGCTTTCGTTGTTATTTATTTGCTGGGTTTGGTTGTGTATGCAAGTTTCTCATCCTTTGTAGATGAATTTCCCAAGTATGAAGACAAGTTCGTTGCATTTTATGAGAATATCCTGGGATTCCTGAAGATCCCCCTTGAGGAGGTCAAAAGCTATTTTGAAGAGATCCCTTGGACGGAACTCTGGGAGAAGGCATCCCTCACCTCTGTGCTGGGATCTACTGTGGGGACATTCATTAATTTTTTAACAAATCTATTTCTCATACTTCTTTTTACCGTTTACCTCTTTTTAGGTAGAGGCCATTTTAAGTCCAAGATCCAGAAGGCTTTTAACCAAAATCAGTCAATGAGAGTATATCAGGTGTTCATGAATATTCATACAGGTATGCAAAAATATCTCGTGACCAAGACACTCATCAGTCTGGCCACCGGAATCGTGGCCACCGCGATACTCCTGTTATTCGATGTAGAATTCGCATTTGTCTGGGGGTTGTTTACTTTTACTCTAAATTTTATACCCAATGTGGGCTCTGCTATTGCAACGATTTTACCCGTTCTCGTGGCGGTTTTTCAATACGGATCCGTATTCCCTGCGGCCTGGGTCATTCTGTTGCTATTGACCAACCAAATGGTCATGGCCAATTTGATAGAACCCAGAATGGTAGGAAGGAGTCTCAATCTCAGTCCTTTGGTCGTCATCATTTCCCTCATTTTCTGGGGTTTCATCTGGGGACCTGTCGGAATGGTGCTGGCTGTCCCCATCTCGGCAGCTATTCAGATCATATGTTCAAATATAGATTCCCTGAAACCGATTAGTGTGTTCATGGGCGGAGACTGATTTTGGCCGATAATTACAATAAAAAAGCAAGCCTTAAATATTTACCACAGAATATCACGGAATAACACAGAAAAAAAGATGAGCCAATATTTTCATATACATCCGGAGAACCCACAGGGAAGACTCATACATAGATCGGTGGAGATCATTCGCCGTGGAGGTGTCATTGCCTACACCACAGATTCGGGTTATGCGCTGGGGTGTCATATCGGTGACAAGACAGCATTAGGTCGCATATGCCAGATTCGGGATCTGGCCCCCCATCATAATTTTACCCTGATATGTCAGGATCTTTCAGAGGTGGGAGTCTATGCCATGTTTGATACTCCTGTCTACAGATTACTCCGGGCCAATACACCAGGCGCGTATACATTTATCTTACGGGCTACCCGGGAAGTCCCCAGGCGGGTCGTACATCGGAAGAAAAAAACAATCGGATTAAGGATTCCCGATCATCCCATTGTACAGGCCATGCTTGGCGAACTCCACGAACCCATGCTGACGACCACACTCATTCTACCCGGAGATGAATTCCCCATGACCGATCCATTAGAAATACAGAATCGACTTAATAATCAGGTCGACCTGATCATTGACGGAGGTCATTGTAGTACACTGCCAACGACCGTAATTGATTTGTCGGATACCGTACCCATGATGATACGAGAGGGTAAGGGGGATCCGACACCGTTTTTAAATAAATAAGTGAGAAAGTTTATCCAAGGAAAAGCCTGGAGGTGTAAGATGAGGAAGCGATCATTGATCTTGATGATTGTACTGATTTCACTGCTTTATGTCCAATCCGTTTTATGCGGTGTTCTATTGTTCGATAAATCTGAATATGCTGCAAGACGCCAAAAGCTCATGGAAAAGATACCCGATGGAATAGCCATCGTTCTTGGCGCACAACCCCAGCCAGGATATTTTGATTATTATCAGAATAATGATTTTATATACTTCACCGGTGTGGAAATCCCCAATGCCATTCTCATTATCGATGGTATCAACAAGGAGAGTGTTATTTTCTTTACTTGCTCGGAGCGGGGTGCCCGCAACGAAGGTATTCCTGTTGAACTCGTAGAAAAGCCAGTAGAAGTTACCGGGATTGAAAAAGCCTTCTCAATCGATGAATTTTCCCCGTATCTTTCAACATTGGAGAATCAAACCAAGGTATTTTACACATCGTTTAAGCCAGAAGAACTCATGAGAGAATGTTCCAGGGAGAAGGAGCGGATACTCCGACGTATTATGGTGGAATATGAATGGGATGGCAGATTGACGCGTGAACGCCAGTTTATTAAGCTGATAGAAAAAAAGTTTCCCGGTGTGGAGGTGAAGGACAGTTCTCAAATGATTTGGGATCTTCGGATCATCAAATCTCCTGCTGAAATCGAGATCATAAGAAAGGCCGCAGGAATGGCCGTTAAGGCCCATACTCAACTTTTGAAATCGACCCGGGTCGGCATGTATGAGTATGAGCTGGGCTCTCTCTTTGAGTATTTCGTAAAGAAGGAAGGGGCACAAAATCTTGCCTATTATATTGTGATCAGTTCCGGGGAGAATCATCCATATCTGCACTACTACAAACACGACCGCCTCCTGGAGGATGGAGATTTTCTGGTCATCGATGCCGGACCGGATTTCCATTACTATGATATCGATATCACCATTTCCTATCCGGCCAACGGTAAGTTTACACCCAGACAAAAGGAAGTCTACGAGGCATGCAATGCGGTTCATGAAGCCTGTATGAAGGTCTATCGACCCGGTCTCACACTCCAGCAGGCCAGGGAAAAGGTGGCGGAAATTTTGGAAAACCAGGGTTTCGATCTGTCGAAAGATTATTTCAAACGGATGAGGGGTGGTTTCGGACACTACGTGGGCTTGGCCGTCCACGACGTGGGCGGAGGACCCCGGGTGCTCGAACCCGGGATGGTCTTTGCCAACGAGCCCCTGGTCGTCTATGGTGATGAAAACCTGGGTGTCCGGGTCGAAGATACGATCCTCATCACAGAGGACGGGTGTGAAAACCTGACCGCAGGTATTCCCCGAACCGTCGAGGAAATCGAAGCCATTATGAAGAAAGAAGGCGCGGTTCAGGCGATGAAGAAAAAGGGGGAGTATTAACTGGTGGTACTCGTTACTGGTCACTGGCTGCTGGAAAATGAGTAACCAGCAACCAGTAACAAGAAACCAGAGACAGAAAAATGTTTGTTTTTTACCAAAAACATCAATGATAGATAGCTAAATAGTATAATTATGGAGGACATCATCATGTATGACCGACGACAATTTTTTGGAGC
>CAZYTI010000164.1:0-7861 GCA_964650065.1 uncultured bacterium | reverse complement strand
GAAGAGCTATCATCAGCCAGAGAAAAATATCAGTTTTATATATGGGCCTATGTTTTAATGCCAAATCATGTTCATTTGTTGATCTACCCCTATCAAAGCAAATATGACATCTCAATCATTCTGCAAGCCATTAAAGGAAAAACGTCTTATAGATATCGAGATTTTCTTATTAAAGAAAATTCTGCTAAATATGAGCAAATATGTATACAGATAGGGAAAAAGAAAGTATTTCGTTTCTGGCAGGCGGAGGAGGTTTTGATAGAAATCTTTGGTCTGCCAATGCGATTCATTCTTCCATTGATTATATCGAAGTGAATCCTGTTGGTGCAGGTTTGGTAGAAGATCCGGAAGACTGGAAGTGGTCATCAGCAAGAGCCAGAAGATATAAGAAGGGTCTGGTTCCTGATGATTCTGATATACCTTTTTTGATGAAATGATGGATGTGAATGAATTTGATATTATTCATCCAGGTTAGAGGATGTTAGATACCCGATTAGACCAATTGGCACGGCCTGAAGCCTGTCCCGGGCTCGATCCGGGAGCACGTGCCACACGCAATGGGTAAGTTTAATGTTTATAGGTCACCCGTCGAGAGTATCCGGTTTATGTCGGGCTTCAGCCTGTTTATTTAAATTGGGCTAAAAATTTTTCCCAGGATTTGATTAATCAACTGGATTATGTATTAATGGACGCCGACACCATTCCTCAGCCGGATGGGAGCTATATGAGAATCTGGCAAAAGGCGGGTATCAAATTTAACTTTGTAACAAATGCCAGGAATCATAATGCCGGGAATTTTAATTATTGTAGTGAAATGGCAAAACAATGTGGTTTCACTAAAGAAGATATATTTATTATCAAGAAAAATTGAATAATCATTTTAAAGAGAGGTATAACCCAAAACTTAAGTCGGGGCGAACCCAGGAGCCAATCCTTAACAATAGGAAAACTAAAATGACAGACAAAGTATTTCTGGACAAATCCATTGAGCCAGACGAAGACATCTTACTGGAAGTTCTTGGAGACACAGCGCAATATTGGCAGGAACTCAAGCAATATCTCAACGATGAACATGGAGATATTGATGAAGAATGGAAATACTATTATGAAAAATACGGATGGTTTCTGCAGATCGTGAGAAAAAAGAAAACATTGTTTTGGCTGACACCTTATGAAGCATATTTCCGTATTACATTCTGGTTCGGCGATAAAGCCGTGGAAAAAATTGAAAACAGCGCCTTACCCATTGAAATAAAAGAAAAAATAAGAAATGCCAAGAAATATCAGATTGGAAGAAGTCTCCCGATAGACGTTAAGCAATCCAGAGATCTCCAAATTGTGTTCAGGATTTTAAAGATTAAAATGAATAATTAAGGGAAAATCAATCTATTAAGAAAATATGGCATATCCGAGCAGCAATGAGTGTCTCTCCCTAAAACCTCGATTTTTAAGATATTGATATCTTTCAACAAATATCGTATATTTTAGACAAATAGTTTGGAGGGAAAATACATGTCAACTATCCTCACAAAGGATGAAGCCCATAAGCTTATTGATAAAATGCCTGATAATTCAACATGGGATGATCTTATATATGAGATATATGTACGACAGGTAATCGAAAAAGGTCTGGCAGATAGTAAAGCTGGTCGTACAAAGGATGTTAGGGATGTTCGGAAGAAATATGGACTACCAGAATGAAAGTCCATTGGACTGACACTGCAGAAAATCATCTTAATACAATTCACACCCACATATTATTAGATTCCCCAGAATATGCCAAACGGATGGTAGATCGGATTACGAGCAGATCCCAACAAATTGCTGATTTTCCACTATCTGGTCGCAAGGTGCCTGAATTTGATTTAGATCAAATTCGTGAGGTTTTTGAAGGACCATATCGAATAGTCTATTATTTAAAACCTGATCAAGTTGATGTCTTAGCAGTTATCCATGCATCACAAAACGTACTTCGTGATGGATTAGGCAGGGTGTAAGCCTAATTGGCTTATACACTTTATTTGGCTAATCAACTTATAAAAGGAGAACGTCGTGGCTAATCCTTTAAAGAAAGCCATCGGTATCGGAAACATTCATACGCATCATTTTATCGGCGATTATCTGCCGGATTCCCTTGTCGAGAACCAATCGGGATTCAAAGAAAAAACAATCCGGTCATTCCCGGTTGCCATTATGGGCTTTTTTAAAAATTGGCGAATATGGCCGTTTCGACGCCTGGTAAGAGCCAGGGATGTGAACAAAATTAGAAAGTATCATCTGAAACAGATGAAAAAATCGGGAGTGGATTATTCGATTCCTTTAATGGTGGACTACTCCATGTCCTCCCCCATATCCAGGAAAGAGAAACTGACCAAGTACAGGGATATCCTCAGGCAGACGACCAAATCCTGTGCCAAAAACCCCTTTCAATTTTTCCCACTCCATTATTTCGATCCCCGATACGGCATTATGCAGGATCTGATCATAGGCAAAACAGAATATGAGATTCCCGGAGATCCAAATGGGAAAAAAGTCCCGCAAACCACCTCAGCCATTCGCTTGCTTTTAGACGCATACTTCAAATACGGTGTTGTAGGAATTAAACTTTATCCTGCCCACGGCTATCATCCCATACCGATGGGAGGCAGAACACACGATCCGGATGATGGAGAACTGTCCGAAAAGTGGCGTAAAGACATCCTCAACCTCATTAAAAAACACAAGGGAATCTTATATACGGACAATTCTTTTGAAATCATCACTTTCCTTTCAAAAGACGAAATTAAGGATAAAAACGAGCGCAGGAAAAAACTAAAGGAAAACCTGAAAAAATTCAAAACGACTTTACAGAATGAAGATTACAGTCCATTCATCATTTTCGGGACCGACTGGCCATTGGGGCTGACTATGTATTCAGAGAAAAAATATACAAAAACTTACATGGATGAACTGGAAGATGATATCCACCTGTATAACCGATACCTCGCCGAAAATCTCGCCGTTTTTCTTTTTGGCGAGGATAAAGTCATTCCCCAAAACCACATTCGATTTCTCAAACGGACTTACGGTGAGACGCTCCCCGAAAAACCGTGGGTGCCGAAACCGGAGTCCACGCCGGATGGAATCGTCTATAAAGTACAAAACTTTTGATCTGAGTAAAAACCTGCCAAGCTGAATGAACATAAGAGAAGTCTTCCTTTTACCATTGATCATAACCCTGTCTAATTGAATATTTATTTTTCTCTTGACTTTTTTGATCGAATGTGTTATCGTATTACGAATATTCGATCGATGGAGGTTTTGTTATGGAAGCTGTTAAAATTTCCCCCAAGTTTCAGATTGTAATCCCTCTAAAAGTCAGGAAATCGTTGAAACTCAAGCCAGGACAAAAAGTTCAAATAATCCAATATGGAAATCGTATTGAATTGATACCGGAACGAAATATTTTAGACATGAGAGGATTTATTAAGGGTATTAATTCTGATTTCGAACGTGATGGAGATCGATTATGAATTTGGTTGATTCTTCCGGATGGCTGGAGTATTTCTCGGATGGGCCAAACGCAGAGTTTTTTTCTAAACCGTTACATGATCTTAATTCAGTTTTAGTTCCAATAATCTGTATTTATGAGGTATTCAAAGTTGTTTTACGTGAGTGTGGCGAAGATGATGCTCTGCAATCAATTGCCGTTATGAAACAAGGTCAAGCCGTCGAGTTAACTTCAGAGATATCCATGCAAGCGGCAAAAAATAGTCTGGATCATAATATTCCAATGGCAGACAGCATTATTTTAACAACAGCTCGTTTCTATAAAGCAACTATTTGGACTCAAGATATCGATTTCAAAAAATTTAATGGAGTGAAATATATTCCAAAACATGAAAGCCGGTAATTTTGGGGTAAACCCATCATCGTTGATCACTTTGACCTCTGAAATGCGATCCATCTTTCTTTAAATCAAATGAAATTATCATGCTGGACAATAGAATAATAAGGACATTTAATGGAAATCAGAATGGCAGTCGAGCTTGATAAGACCGTCCGTGGCGTATTCGGGGAAGTCCCCAAGACATATGAACTGGTGAACCATGTCTTGACGCTCGGCCTCGATCGTGTGTGGCGCAAACGGGCGGCAAAACTCGCCGGCAGGGCCAATTCAGGACTTTGGAGTGACATGTGTACCGGTACCGGTGAAATGGCGGTGCATCTCAAACGCTTCGCACCGGAAGGGACAAGGATCATGGCAGTGGATTTCTCACCGGCCATGATGTTAGAAGCCAACAAAAAGAAAGACGCTCGATATATTGACTTCGTGATTGCCGATATCATGCGTCAGGCGGGTTTCAAAGAAGTCACATTTCAGCGATTGCTATTGGGCGTGGCTGCCATTCATCAGGCAATAAAGGGGATAATTACGTAAATGAAAACCATTAAATCCATCCCCACGTATATCTGGACCTTCACCGCCCTTATTTCAGGCATCGTCATTGGTGGAATTTTTCCCGGTACATTAAAACCCATATCCGCTGGAACAGCCATATTTATAAAATTGATCATCCGGTTTGTACCCATCCTCATCTTCGCAGCCCTGAGTCCGGCCATTGCAACAATGATCAAGAGGGGCCTGGCCGGAAAATTTGCCACAAGTGTCATTTTATGGTACATATTAAGCTCGGCCGTTGCCGGATTATTGGGCCTTACTATTTCTGCCCTTATATTTGGAATTCCCTTCTCTGTGGAATCGGAAGGGGCACTCTCAGAAGCCACAAAAATGATTCAGACATTTAGGGAGCAGGGAGGTGCTTCCCTGCCTCTTATTGCCATCGCTGCTGCCGCTGTCCTGGGGATGGTAGCCGCGGGGATTCCACTGTTATATCAATTTCTCATGAAAATTGAAAAAGGCATACATGGCATGGGAAATAAAATAGGTTATTTCCTGATCCCGGTGATCGCTTGCCTGGGCATCAGCATCGGCGTCCGATTCGGTGCCAAGGTAGGAATGGGGCACTACTTTTCCATGTCTCTCTATACCTTTGTCATGTGCCTCGCATGGTTTTTATTTTATACCCTTGTCATCTTAAAATGGATCGCCAAGAAACCTTTTAAACTTATGATGACAACATACTATATCCCAACGGCCGTCTTTTCAGCGGCAACCTGTTCTTCACTGGCAACTCTTCCCATCAACCTTGCCAATGTCAAAAAATTCGGTGTGCGGGATGAGGTCGCGGACTTCATCATCCCCTTCGGGGCCGTTGCCAATCTCAATGCCAGCACATTGGCCTATGTCGCCTATGCACCCTTTGTCCTGTCCCATATTTATGGAATCCAGGTCAGCTGGACCCTGCTTTTTATCGCATGGCCCGCAATCGTTCTGTTTACCATTGCGGCACCCGGACTGCCGGCCGGTATGGGTACGGCTCTGTGGAGTGGGACATTATTCGCATCCATGCTGAGAATCGAAGAGCCATTGAGGAGTAATTTCATCACCACATGGATCGCCCTGGCCGGTGGCCTACCCGATATGTTCCGGACTGCCACCAACTGCACGGGAGATGGATTCTCTGCCATCTTATTTGACAGGTTTTTTCATAAGTTTACAAAATGACACAAAGATCAACCACGGAGTAACACGGATTTTCACAGAAAGAAATTAAATATCGGGGAGTCGTGTGGAAGCAGCGGTTTATGCAAAGGGAGTCAAAAAGCTTGTAGAAGTCAATGGCAGAGTTAAAACCGGTGATAAGGTCGTTATCGTCACGGATGATTTGATGGTTCATCATGCCAGACGCGTGGCCCAGGCTGCTTCAGTTGTAGGGGCCGAAGTGGTGATCTGTATCATGCCACCAAGAACACATCATGGACAGGAACCGCCGCCACCCGTGGCTGCCGCCATGAAGAAGGCTCACGTCATCTTTTCGCCGGTCAGTTATTCCATTACGCATACTGTTGCCATGCGATCCGCTCTGGAGGCGGGAACCAGGGCCATTTTAATGACGGCCTGGACTGAAGACATCTATACAAGTCCTGGATTATTGAAAACCGATTTCAAAACCCAGGCCGATATTTGCCGCCGTCTTGGAGATCGTCTCACAGAAGGAGAGATGATCCGCCTGATGTCACCCAGGGGAACGGATTTATCGTTTTCCATCCAGAACCGTACATCAAACATCCTGACCAATATCCCGGAGCCGGGAGAACTGGCACCGGTGCCGGATATTGAGGTCAATATCGTTCCCGTGGAGGGCACAGCAAATGGAAAACTGGTGGCCGATGCCAGCGTTCCTTATTTAGGCATCGGTATCCTGCAAGAACCGATCATATGTACCATCGAGAAGGGTTTCATAACCCAAATGGAAGGTGGAAATCAGGCCAAGATACTCGAGGAAAACCTCATTTCCCATAACGACCCCAATTGCTTTAACGTGGCAGAGCTGGGTATCGGACTCAATCCAAATGCGTGCCTGACCGGTGTGATGTTGGAGGATGAGGGCGTGTTAGGCACGATTCACATGGGCATTGGTACGAATTACACATTAGGCGGTAAGATTGTGGCTCCTGTTCACTACGACCTTTTGATGTGGTCACCGACGATTGAAGTGGATGGAAAGATCGTTCAGAAGAACAGGGACATATTCGTTTGATGAACAGATAAATTGTATGGATAAAAGGTTTAAAGGCATCATGAGAAGGGGAGCAGAAAGGCTCGTCAACATCTGTGCTAATGTCCGGCCTGCAGAGATCGTGGTAATTGTCACCGACGATCAACTCATGCATATCGCCGATGTCCTGAAGGAAGTCTCCCTCGACATGAAGGCACAACCCGTCGTGATTATATCTCCACCCAGACGTATTGACAACGAAGAGCCGGCCGCCTCGGTGGCAGCAGCCATGAAACAGGCAGACGTGGTATTTCTCCCTGTGGCTCAGGCTCTGGCCCACACTCAGGCCGTGAGGGAGGCTATCGTCAATGGCGCCAGGGTCATCTCAATGACGGCGTTTACCGAAGGAATGATGCGTTCCGGCGGACTGTTCGCCGATTTTAAGGCCAGGGAACCCTTGTGTCGTGCTTTGGCCCATCTGCTTTCAGCAGCAAACCGGGTTCGCGTGACCAATCCGGCCGGTACTGATCTCATTTTCAGTATCGAGGGCCGTCAGGGAAACAGCCATGCCTGTGTCCTGGACCGTCCGGGATTTACGGCTGTGCCCAACATCGAGGCCAATATTTCGCCGTTAGAAGGATCAGCCAATGGATTGTTGGTGGTGGATGGCAGTATTCCCTATTATGGTGTGGGTGTTATTAAAACTCCGGTACTATTCGAAATTCAGGATGGCTCCGTTAAGAAAATTCGTGGTGAAGCACAGGCAAAATATTTGAAAGCATTATTGGCCGCGCAAAATGATCCTTGTGTCTATAACATCGCTCAGTTCTCTTTCGGGCTCAATCCGGAATGTAAAGATTTCACCGGAGAGATGCTCAACGATGAAGGGATCAACGGAACCATCCATATCGGTATCGGCACCTCTTCCAGCCTCGGGGGGAAAGTCCAGGCCAAGACCCACTTCGATGCCATCATTCGCAACCCATCGGTCTGGCTGGATGGAGAGTGCGTTCTCGAATTGGGTGAGCTGAAAGTTGGGTAGTGTTAAAAATTATATGAAAAAAAAAGAGAAAGACATGAAACCACAGAGGTCACAGAGAAAAACTCTATGTAGAAACGTTAATAGTTGGTATCAAACGATTCAACATTTGAGAAGACACAGAGGGGAGATAAGATTTTGTTATGTAATATATATACTATTTATAACTTCTCTGTGTGTTCTGTGGTTTATTTCTAACAATTGGGAAAAGAGAATGAGA
>CAZYTI010000163.1:0-7863 GCA_964650065.1 uncultured bacterium | reverse complement strand
TGGGGCATGCGGCTTTGTTCGATTCACCGGGGCTGGGGGCGTCGGGGGCGGGGGGGCTGGGGATAAACAGTGGGAAACAAAGCAATCTGTTGATCGTATCTGGCTTCATGAGGCGTTGCCGCAACTCAACTATTTTAAACGACGACTTGATGACTCCCGTATTGAAATGGATTCCACTCTTACGGGCATTGTCAATGAAAACTAAAAAATCTTCAAAGACATACATACAAGAAGAATTGAACAGCATCCCTCCTGAACTACAGCTTGTGATGGCTTGTGCACGAACGACTTTTCAGGAAGTTGACTATAAAAAGATAAAACAGCTACTTCATGGAGGAATAAACTGGGACAGTTTTATTGGATGGGTCGAACGACATGAAGTCATACCATTAGTACACCAAAGCTTCGATAAAATAGGAAAAAACGCTTTCCCGGAATATGTACGCAGGCGGCTCTCTATTCATAGTATGTATAATTCAGCTCTTGCTTCAGAACAAATATATGAAATCATACGAATTTCAAACATGTTTACTGATCACAATATTCCTGTGATACCGTTGAAGGGACCGGTATTATCCTGGAAAATATATGGCAATTTATCACACCGGCAAGTGGGAGATATTGACCTGCTTATTCCATTTGAACACATGGTTCATGCTAATGAGCTTCTTTGTCAAAACGGTTATCATAATCAGAGTGAGATTGAACAAATGAATTTCACTTCAAAACAGAGGCAAGCATTGTTTAAAATAAGGCAGCATATTAGATACACTGGTAAGCACACGGTTGAGTTACACTGGCGTCTTCTATGCTATCGAAATGAAGAATATTGGCTCAATCTTACTTGTTTAGATGTAAAAGGAACTAACCTGACGTCTATGGGGAATGAGTCTCTGTTTCTTTACTTGTGTGCCCATGGTGCTCGACACTGGTGGTTTAATCTAAAATGGCTTTGTGATATTCATCAAATCTTATCCACAGACAATGCGATTGAATGGGCTATCCTTGCAAAACAGGCCTCGATCATGGGGAATGAACGATCGTTTCTTCAAGCTGTATGGCTGTCACATACACTATTGGATTCCCCGCTTCCCACCTTAATTAAGGATGAATTTTCAAAGAAGCCATTGCCCAAATCCCTTATGCTCATACCTGTTCAAGACATCAAAAAGAAAGATGAATTCATTTCCGGCCATTTCAGGAATTGTTTTGAGTGTCTGTGGCGTGATCTGCAGGTTCAGAAATCAATAAAATATAAATGCTTAGTCCTATACAGGTTTGCTATAGAAACAACCGATTGGAATATTGTTCGATTGCCGAATGTACTGTTCCCTCTCTATATTATTTACTGCGTCCTTGTTTGTGGGTCTGGCGCAACTATATAAAACGTTCTGAAAAATCGATCTTTGTTTCCATTTTAATTACGATCGCATTGAAATTTTACATACAATAATAACTAATCCTAGTATCATACAACAAGAGGCAAATATGACACAACCCTTGATCTCTGTCATCATTCCGGCATTTGATGCCGAGCCATACCTAGAAGCATCGATTAGAAGTGTGTTATCTCAAACATATGAAAATATAGAGCTAATCGTCGTAGACGATGGATCTTATACACCCTGTAAAAAATTGTGCGATCAATTCAAACAGGTACGTTATGTACGCCAGGACAATCAGGGACCTGCAGGCGCGATGAACACAGGCATTGAAATAAGTCAGGGCCAATTAATAGCCTTTCATGATGCAGATGATCTTTGTATGCAGACAAGAATTGCCACCCAATGTGAGGCACTGATCAAGCATCAATCTTTAGATTTTGTGGTGACAAAACTGGAAAACTTTTTAGAAAAAGAAGGTGTTATGCCCAACTGGTTCCACTCCGAAAATAAACTGAAGGACCGAATGGGTTTTATATCTACTGCATTAATTCGTCGTGAGGTTTTCGATGAAGTGGGCGTGTTTAATCGGGATTATTTGATTGGTGAGGATATTGACTGGCTATTAAGAGCCCGTAATACAAACATGAAGAGTGTTACAATCCCTGAGGTTCTTGTACACAGGCGAATTCACGATAAGAATCTCTGTGCGAATATCGCTCTTGCGCATGATAATCTTATCAAGATTCTTCATTCAGATATAAAACGGCGTCGACAAAAGGATAAAGAAATTTGAATTAGTTAATTATTCTGATAGTAACAATACTGACGTTTGTAAAGGAGCAATTCATGACAGAGAATCAGAAGCAGACAGAAGAGTTGGCATTAAATCTGAGATTCAAACTCATGCATCCACGAATTATTCATCAATGTCATGATGGAGAAACGTTGATTATTAATCTTGATACGGGCCATTATTACTGTCTTGAAGGAATCGGACCCCAAATATGGGAATTAACCGTTAAGGGATTTCCCAAATCAGAAATTATACAGGAATTAAATCTAGAAGACTTTGACTCCATGGTTGTAAACTTCATCAATGAGCTGTTTTCAGAAGGCCTTCTAAAGACAGAGAACGCTTCTCCGGAACTTTTGATGTCTTTCTCGGAAAAATCTCAAAATACACCTGTCAATCCGCAACCCCTATCCAGGATGCCGAAATTATCGAAATTTACGGATCTTGAAGAACTCTTACTTGCGGACCCGATTCATGAAATTGATGATATTGAACTCGGTTAGGTTCATTCATGAGTAACATGATCTTTCAAACCGGAATTGCGCACAATACGAAGGTGAATAATGGTTGATAAGAGAGACGTATGAGTAGAAAAAATGAACACAATACATTGATTTGCCTTTTAAATACCAAAAATTGGGATGATCAAAGAAGACGGTATTCGTGCGACTTCTTGAACAGAGAGTTTCTATCATTTACAGACATAAAAAGAATTTCAGGAACACTTTACCCGTTACTCATCCCGTATGCAAAAGGGGAAGAACAATCAAATATTCTTAGAATTTTCAGAAAACGCAGTCGGGCGCAGTCGGCATTAAATCAGCGATTGCTTACAATCTATAAAGAAGTGTGGAACGTAATTTGTGCAACCTGTTTACAAGACATGATTATTTTCCCAGGCGGAGTGCCTTTTCAGAGATTCTACGACAATCCTTCACAGGGTTTTGTTTCAACGGTCGATCTTCTTGTGTGTTCGAAGAAGATTCATGTTGATCTACAAAAAGGTCTTCACAGTCGGGGATTTCGCCCGCAAAGCAGTTTTTTATACAGGAGACTCGTGAACCGTTATACTTATGTAAGATGCTTCAAACGCAATCAGTTTTTTCTCCAGATGTACCAGCGATTTTCTCCTCCCGGTTTTTGCCATTCCCTTGAACAGATTCTAGAAGAAAAGCAAATTTATCAATATGACAACTTCCCCTGTCCGGTCCTTTCGGAAGAGTATGAACTTATATGGAAAATATTTTCAGTCCTTTATGATTGTAAACAGGCAAGTATACCGTATCATACACTATTGGATATTTATTTTTTGCTGCTCAAAATTGATAATATTTTTGATTGGCCCAATTTTTTTCAGAGACGTCAAAAGGAAGGCATTTTATCTATAACAACACAGGTTTTAAATTTTACACTTGGCTTTTTTCAATGTAGTGACAACCTCATAAAACTAGAACAGGCTCTCAAAGAGACTGGTGTCAGCAGGTCGTCTGTAACTCAACCGCGCAGACCTTTTTGTTCCAGGCACACGTTATATGCATGGCTTTGGAAAATAGCGGGAGCTCCCATACACCAAAATTTTAGCGCCCAAAACACAGCAAGTTTAAGGATTTTCGGAATTGACGATAAAGAAAAATACTACTATGATAAAAACAATCTGTCGGCTAACTAAGCAACAAGTATACAAGCGCTTCATTGAGAACAGACAGAGGCAATTATTCGGTGGATACTATTGCCGGATTCAGACCCGGGATAAAGTGGTGGCTCTGACCTTTGATGATGGACCGCTTCATCCTAACACAACTGAACTTTTAACTCTTCTTGACGAGGAATCAGTAAAAGCAACATTTTTTATGTTAGGAACGCAGGTTGAAAATAATCCGATCCTGGCTAAAGAAGTTCTCAGTAAAGGGCATCAAATCGGCAATCACAGTTACTCTCATCCATATATGTTTTTAATTCCCCCTGCCCGGATTCGAATCGAAATTGAAAAAACGGATGCATTGCTCAGAGAAATTGGAGTCAAAGGAGAAATTTTATTCAGAGCTCCCTATGGCGAACAATTTTTGATACTACCTTACATATTGCACCGGATGAAGAAAAAGAACATTTTGTTTGATTTTTTCCCGGATCCACCAGAATGGAGAGACTTCCCTATTGAGGATACGGCTCAAAGTATCTTGAGACAATCTCGTCCCGGCTCTATTATTGTATTGCATGATGGAACCGATGCAGGACACAAGGTGTGCGACATTACGAAAATAGTTATACATGGCCTAAAGGAAAAGGAGTATTCATTTATTACTGTTTCCGAGTTGCTGGAATTGGAAATCTAAGCTATATTACAATATGCCACCTATTCCAAAACATAAAAAGAAGAAAAGGTTCATGAAATCAAAAACAACATGGATAGAAGAATATTTTAATGAATTGCTTGGAATTCATCAATTGATCAGCGCAGCCAGAGGTCAGCAGCAATATGATTACTGTATAGGCTCCCGTAATGTAAAGGTCGAAGTGGCCGGTACTATTTTAAACAAGCGGATAACACCGGTGCTTGAGCACCTGAGATGTGCCAACCATCATCCTGCTGAGCTTACCATTAAAGTATTTGATCAATATGAAACTCATATTGAATTCCCTAAATTCCCGGAAATTCTTGTTCAACGTGCGTCTCATTTTAAAGAGACTCATCATACAGCACTAGAGCCTGTGCATTACTACGATGATGAAAATTTTCGTTTATCATGGCATGACGGCAGCCTTGGATACGAGCTGAATATCCTTCATAAAAAACAAGATGTCGCACTTGTTTACTTTAAGGACACACAGGCAACTCATGATATCGACTGTATTCATGCCGCTCCTTTTAGGACAATCTTTTCATGGTGGTTTTTTATTCGGCATCATATCATTTTAGTACATGCTGGTTCTGTCGGGCTTCCGGAAGGAGGTGTGTTGTTTTGCGGTAAAGGAGGCAGTGGAAAATCTATCACTTCATTTGCATGTGTTGAGGGTGGATTGCAGTATATGGGAGATGACTCGGTTCTTATAAAGACAGGATCCCCGCATACAGTTTATAGTCTGTATCAAGCAGGTGGATTGTGTTTGGGGGATATGACCAAATACCCATTTCTTATGAATCGATCATGTCCGCATGCATCTTATAAATCTTCGAAGAATCTGTTTTTAATTCACGAAAACACCCATGCTTCTGAACCTTATCAGTATCCGTTACGGGCAGTCATCATACCCAAATTATCATCGACACATGATTGCCGGATGTTTGCGACATCATCAGCAAATGCCCTGCGTGCGCTCGCTCCATCTTCTTTATATCAATTCTCCGGTGATGCGCCTGAGAAATTGCGTCAAATGTCACAGCTGCTTGGTTCGGTTCCGGCGTATATCATCGAAATAGGAACTGAGCATCGCCAAATTCCCCAATTAGTAAAATCTATTTTACACAATGAGAATCGCAAAATTGAATCAGCATAACACCGTTCAAGAACTGATAAGTGTCATTATACCCTTCTTTAACGCAGAGAAGTATGTAGCCGAAGCGCTTGAGAGCGTTTTACAGCAAAATCCTGACAATTGATGATGGATCCACTGACAAAAGTGCTGAAATAGTGAAAAGCTTTGGGCCTGTCGTGAAATACATCAGACAACAAAATCAAGGTACACCTGGTGCATTGAATCGTGGAATTTTAGATGCGCGGGGAGCGTTACTGGCCTTTCTGGATGCGGATGATATCTGGGTAGACAACAGGCTGAATTGGCAAACAGACCTGCTGCATGAAACACCGGATTGTGATTTCGTATTGGGGACGATGCAGGATTTTTACAGCCCGGATTTATCAGAATCAGAAAAAGAACAGATCTACTGTCCAATGAATCCAATGTCCGGATATTGTCCGGGAGCGATGTTAATCAGGCGAAATTCCTTTAACAAGGTGGGATTATTTTCAACAAACTACAGCGCAGGCGAATTTTTAGAGTGGTTTATTCGAGCACGAGAATTACAACTTAAATATAAAATTGACTCACGGCTTGCCCTGAAACGCCGCGTACATTCCACGAATAAAACCCGGATTGAAAGACATCATTCTGATTATCTGAAAATTATCCGACAATCACTCAAAAGGAAATAGTATTTGTTGACAAGAATTGTTCTAATGTTTATATTTTTATTAGTATTGAAAAAAGTTGTTCCATGGATGGAGATTTGATGAAATTGAGTGACAATTATAAGTAACAGAAAAATCCAATCCTTAAAAATAAAAGGAGTGTTGTTATGTTGGATGCCCGACTGGAAGAAGGCAAGGACAAGCTGAATGAAAACCTCAATAAAAAAACAACCAGAAAAGAAGCCATTAAAAAGATGGGCAAATATGCTATATATACTGCTCCTATTATGATTGGGCTGTTAACTCCGACACAAAAGGCACAGGGGGCATCAATTTAATAATTTGTATCCTTAATCCAAATTGACATGCTCAGTTTATACTAAGTATTCTTGACTTTGGCATTCACACCAGATATGAAAGAATATTTTCGGGCTGTATGAATTTAATTTTTCCAATAGAAGATAATTTCATTGTCTATACTGAAAAAAGCGAACAATTTTTAGTATTTAATGAAACCGCAAAATACATCTGGGATCTATGGGATGGCCGCAAGTCTCCAACTGAAATAGAAGAACAATTGATCGAGGCATACCGTATCCCAAGAGAAATTGCCCAAAGAGATGTGCAGCATTTCCTGATGTTCTGCAAAAAGAGAGGCATTTTAGAAAATCATCCAAAAGAAACCCTGCAAAGCACCGCAAACACCCCTGATTTAACATATATCCACTATCTAAAAAACAAATGTATTCATACAAAGCCATACAGACTCTTTGATCAATTCATTTTTATTCATTACAGTGAAGCCTGGATCGGTGAATACCTCGAACGCTTTTTATCGCACCTTGAATCAGAAGACAGCGTTCTGGAAAAACTGAGACATTTGTACATCGCCTATGATCAGCAATGCTATTATGTTTTGAATGAAGACAGCGTGGTGGGTATGGAAAATACATACGCACTCGCCCAAGCTTTGCTTCGGATTCAATTGATTTTTACTACCTACAGGAACTCTTGCTTCACTGCCATACTACACGCTGGGGCAGTTAGATGGCATGATACCTGTATTCTTGTTGCTGGAAAAAGTGGGAGCGGAAAATCAACGTTGATTGCCCGGTTAATAGTAGAAGATTTTCACTATATAGCCGACGACTTCGTACCCGTTGAAGATAAAACAATGCAAGTCTTATCTGTTCCGTTCTCACATTCCATTAAACAAAAAAGTTGGGATGTATTGCACCCATTTTTCCCAGAGCTTAAAAAACTTAAGACGTTTGAAACATCCCTCGGAAAAACTGTAAAATATCTTCCTCCCCCAGATGTTTCATATCGAGGACTTCCTCAAAAACATGATGTGGATATCATTATATTCCCACACTACAATAATGAGGGGGGAGCTACATCTATTTTTCGTTTATCTTCGACAGACGCTTTTAAATTGATAATTGAAGCATATTCATGGATCGAAACCACCGAATCATCGATTTCTGGATTCATACAATGGATTGAAAAACACCTTGTTTTTCTCTTCATTATTCCAACATTGAAGAAGCTGTTCAAC
>CAZYTI010000162.1:0-7866 GCA_964650065.1 uncultured bacterium | reverse complement strand
GACTGGTTCAATGTGCACTATTATGGAAAATGTCCTAAGAACGATCCGAAGGGTCCTTCCTGGGGAACGCAGCGGGTGAACCGTGGTGGCAGCTATGCCAGCGTCTCAGACTATGTGCGATGCACTTATCGTAGTTCGGCCCCTCCCAGCTGGAGGTACAAGAACATCGGTTTTCGCTGTGTCATGGAGAAATAACGCTTTTCCGTTACCTTGATTTACGTAAATCTCCACTATTCGATCGACCATTCCCGATGTTTTCAATTTCTCTTGATTCGAATTGAAATCCTGGTCCCATTGGTCCTGTCTATTTTGATCTCTCCCCCGAGTTGTTCTTCAGCTAAAAGATATACCAATTTCAAACCCAGGGATTCTGTCTTCCGAAAATCGATCGCTTCCGGTAAACCGACACCATTATCCTCCACGATGAATTCGATGATTTCATCATCAAATTTGTGCAATGTAATGGAGGCCTCTCTCTGACCTTGAAATGATGGTGGAAATGCATGCTTGATCACATTGGTAAACAACTCGTTTACAATGAGACCGCAGGGAATGGCCAGATCGATTTCGAGTGTTATATCCACAATATTGGATTTATATTTTATTCTACTATAATCCAATTTAAGGTTCGATACCAAATTATCGATATAACAACCAAAATCAACCTCTGTATAATCTTTGGCCCGGTACAATCCCTCATGAACCAGGGCCATGGAATAGACCCTGTTTCTGCTCTCCTCAAACATGGAAAGCACTTCTTTATCTTTGACGTTGTGTGCTTGAAGATTGAGAAGACTGCAAATGATCTGCAAATTATTTTTGACCCGGTGGTGAATTTCTTTGAGTAGAATATCTTTTTCTTTCAGGTCTTTTTGGATCTGTTCTTCGGCCTTTTTTCGTTCTGTAATGTCTTCAGCTATGATTCCGAGCCCTTCTCCTACCTTGAAAGATTCAACTCTTAAGCAAAGCTCTCCATGTTGGGGATGAGGAACTGTTTCTTCGTAAATATAACGCTCCCCCGTTTCAATCACTTTCTTAAAGTTTGGAATTTTATCCTTAATAAAAGGATATATCTCCTCTAACTTTTTGCCAATGATATCTTCTTTACAATTAATCTCATCGAATGCCTCATCAAGTGCAATAAATGCAGCTTTATTGATTTCCAATATTTCTAGTTTTTCATTCAAAACATGATAGCTATCTTTTGCAGAGTCGATAAAATTAATCAGAATTTGTGGGTTTTTCATCTATTGCCTCATTGACAATATTTTTGAAATTGGATTACTTGAATGAATACGAAGTGTTGGAAAAATTCAGAAGTCGTTTCAACGTCAATGTGCACATATTAAACTAATAATATAATAAAAATATTTAGAAAATCAATAAATATCATTATATTTTACTTTCGTGAATGTCATTTTTTACATTTACTGAAGGGGTGAAGTATTACCAGGAAATATCTCAAACGTCTTCCTGGTCCCGGAAATACCCAATGTGTGCTCCCGGGGTGATACAATATGAAATTCATGATGAACTGGCTATGAAGGTGCTCTTAACAAGAAGATCATTTAGGTGAGCTGGATTGTACGGTGCAATTTCAAACGAATCCATCCATATACGAAAAAGGAGAAGATTGTTGAAATCTTCTCCTTTTCTTATAAACGTTTTATCAGTTAAAATTCGGAATACGATCTCTTCATTTTAACTGTTAGTGACCGCTACATTCACACACGGCCTGCTTTTCCTTGCATTCCACAGATCCGGGCTGATGATCCCCACAACTGCCCGATGCATGCTTTGCGATACACTCAGCCGATCCGGGTTCATGCTCCGTACATTCACCTTTGGGATGATTTTCCAAACAATCGATTGGACAGTCTGCACAATTATGCTCTCCAGCATCCTCAACGGCCACTGTTTCCTTCATGGCCTTTGTCTTATTGTTCCCGCTGGCATAAACAACGAAACTCATAATAAGAACCACGGCTATTATGATACCGCCTATGACGAAATATTTCTTCATACGATGCTCACCTCCTTCCATTTTTTCCTTATTGGTTGACTGATTGACAATTCGTTTCGCAGCTATCGCCTAATAAACCAGTTTCATGGGCTATACTTTCTTGAACTTCCCGTAAAAACCGATTTTTGATAATTGAGAAATACTTTTCCTGTTGAACCTGGGTTAATATCTCATTTTCCAGAAACAGATATTCAATCACATCCTTTTGCAAATCGTTTTGCATGGAACAAATCTCATCGAGTACACTATTGATTTTATCACGATCGACCTCAAACGCGGTCAAGAGATCCGCCAGCTCGCTCCTTTTCTTGTGGAGCGTTGTATTCATGTCTCTTGAATTGTCATGGAATGTCTGCCTTAACGACTTCATTTGAACGACTTGAGAATCCGACAGGGAAAGCTGTTGATATATGTCACTTTCATCGGGATGTGATTTCCGATATTCACAATCGGCCCGATATCGACACCATTTGTGATAACTGAAAGTCATCAATGCGGATATATTGATCACAGATACAAATGCGATGATGAGAACGAGGAGTTTTTTCTTCATGGTTTTCACTGTGGTTTTTTGATTGATTCCAATTTAACGTAAATGCTGCCCAGGGATGGCTGAGGCAGATCATCGAAACTGTTCAACTGTATTTCATTGAGGAATCGCTCCTGACTCGATTTTTCTAAATCTTGCCCGGTAAGGAGTATCTCCTGATTTTCAGAAAAATCTCCCAAATAAGCGCCCAGCGATATACCGACCGCTAAAACCACTGCTGCGGCGAGGGAAAAGGCATATCGATGAATGAATTTTGCCAGTGAGAGAGAGGACGGCAATGTCCGTCGGTTTTCATATTCATCGAGCGCCGAAGTCAATGTACTCCAAAAATAGGGAGGCGGTTCCACGCTTTCATGCTCAAAGGAGACACTCCAGAATTTGGATAAATGCTTCAATCGACTTGAACAATCCTTACAATCCTTCAGGTGTTTCTGTATCGCACGTCGCTTTTTCCATGAAATATCCCTATCCACATATGCCAGTAAATTTTTACTAATCCTGTCACATTTCATAATATCTCACCCGCATCTTCACATTATATTAGACACATCTTTCTAGCAAAACATACGCTGTGATTTATATTTTTTTCAGATATGGAAGCAATTTTTTATACAAATTCACTTTGGCACGATGCAACCGGGATTGTACCGTAAATAGCGAACAGTCCAACATATCGGCAATCTGTCGGGATGAAAATCCTTCAAATTTCTGCAATTTCAAAACCACACGCTGATTCACAGGGAGTGAATTGATTGCCCACTGCACCACATTCCTTCGTTCTTTCTGTTCCAGAGATAGATCAGGCCTGTCGAGATGCAGACCGGGAATTAATTCGGTTTTTTCATGGCTGATCGGTCGTCCGGGATTCTTCTTCCTGATATGATTCAAAGATAGATTGACCGCGATTCGGTAAATCCATGTTGACAGTTTTGACCGATGTTTGAACGTTCCAATGGACCGGTAGATCTTGATGAATACCTCCTGACAAAGGTCTTCGGCATCTTCCCTGTTTCCGACAATACTGTAACAAACATTCATCACTGCAACTTTGTGACTATCCACGAGAGCACTGAAAGCGTTTCGATCACCCGATTTGATATTTTCGATGAGTGCTTGATCCGACAATAATTCCTCTCTTCATATCACTGAGTATAATCATCTATTCTATTAGACACCAAAAATTTTGAAAATTTGCGGTCGAAAATATCCCTTGAATAAAAATTATTGATTGATTAAATTTATCTTATAATTTACCAATAATAAATTTCAAGGTCAACAATGGGATTTCTCAAACTTTTATTTCCAATTGGATCCATTTTTTCCCGTTTGTTAATGATCTGTATTTTTATGCTCCTGCCGAGCGGGTCAACGAAGTCCCAATCCATCCCTTATGGAAAAATCCGCGGGAAGGTTGTCGATGAGGCCACACAGAGTGCCCTGCCGTTGGTCAATATTATGATCGAGGGGACCGAAATCGGTACTGCAGCTGACACAGCCGGTAATTATAACATCCAACGTGTGCCCCCGGGTATATATAATATAAAATTCATGATGATGGGCTACGAATACCGTATCGTGAACAATGTCGTGGTCAATCCAAACCGTACCACCTGGCAGAAAATCGAATTGAAACCGAGTCTGGTTGAAGGAGAAAGTATTACTGTCACCGCCGGTTATTTTCATCAGGCAAGGGACGGTGTGGTCAGCAATCGGAGTATGGATTTCGAAGAAATCCGTCTCGATCCGGGAAGTGCCGAAGATATTCAACGGGTCGTTCAGGCCCTGCCTGCCGTGGTTTCGGCGGCCGATCAGGACAATGAGATCATCGTGAGGGGCGGCATGCCCGGTGAAAACCTCTTCATCATGGACCACATCGAGATTCCCAATCCCAATCATTTTGCCTACCAGGGAGCCGGCGGTGGCCCCATCAATATGATCAATGCCCAGTTCGTCCGGAGGGTCGATTTTTATGCGGGTGCGTTTCCGGCTCGATATGGAGACAAAGCCTCGTCAGTGATGGATATATCCCTGCGGGAGGGGAACAGGGAACGATTTACGGGTCACGGATACCTGGGTATGTCGGGTGCCGGCCTCATGATCGAGGGTCCTTTTGCAAAGAACAGGGGCACCTATCTCCTGAGTGCACGGAAAAGCTTTTTGGATCTTATTATTTCAGCGACAGGATTAACCGCCGTACCCAAATACTACAGTTTACAAGGAAAAGTCACCTATGATGTGAATAATAGGAATAAATTGATCTTAAACGGCATATTCGGTGACGACAAGATTACCATCGAAGAGGATGAATCGGGTTATGGCAGAGGTGCGGAAAATGTCCGTGCGCTGAGCAATCAGTACGCTGCAGGTGTCACATGGAGAAGACTGTTCGGTTCAGCTGGATTTTCCCGCGTGACACTGTCTCAGACACGTAACTTTTGGGACATATCTGCATACGACAACAATAAAATCTCCTATTATGAAAATTTTTCAACTGAAATTGAGAGGACCCTTAAAGCCGATGTCACCTACCTGCCATCCAGGCGGCTCGAGCTCAATGCGGGTGGAAACATCAAGGCAATATCCATGAACATTCGTCAATGGTCTGATGCGGACACGCTTTTCCTCTACGATACCCATATCCAGCCTCCTGCAAAACGCGACATCTTTCTGATTTATGACGAGTACAGCCAGGACATGCATGAGGCCACCATAAAAGCAGCGGCCTTTCTGTATGTGAAGTTACAACCTTTCAACCGGTTCACAACCACATTCGGTGTGCGATCAGATTATTTCAAATATACCAACAAGTTTATTATAGATCCGCGTCTGGCCGTTTCATACCGTATCAGATCCAAAACGCATCTCAATATGGCCTTTGGACATCACTCCCAGGCTCCGGCATATGTAGAACTGGCTGCCCATCCCCTGAATAACGATCTGGATTATAAACGAACGCAACAGATTGTTCTGGGATTGGATCATCTCTTTCGGGAAGACATCCGTGGCACCTTCGAGATATATTACAAGAATTATTCCCATGTACCTATATCTGAATCCGCCATGACATCCGATCCCTTCGACGCCGCATACGGCAGAATGGTGAGTGAGGGCAAGGGATATGCCAAGGGCATCGAATTGTTCCTTCAGAAAAAGATGACCGGAAATTATCATTTCACGATGAGTTACGCCTATTCGATACCCAAGGGATATGATCCCCGCCATAAAAGATACTATCATTGGGACTACGATTACAGGCATGTTTTCACCTTCATCACGGGCATGCATTTCGACCTTCAGGAAAAATCCTGGTACCGGAAAATGGAAAAGCACATCCTCTATAAAATATTTGCCTGGCTTCTGCCCTTCGGCGATCAGGTCGATGTAGGTATCCGATGGCGTTATCTTGGCGGAAGGCCCTACACCCAACCCCTTTATTATGCACATTTACAAAAATGGATCGTTGACGAAACCGTGCTGGCCAATACCCGTCGACACCCCATTTACCACCGCCTGGACTTCAGATTAGACCGCCGATTCATGTTCAAGGGCTGGAATATGGTCACCTATTTTGATGTGATGAATGTCTATGCACGAAAAAATATTTGGGGATATTCCTACAAAGACGCTGGGACGATCGAAAATATCTATCAATTCATGGTCTTCCCCGTAGGGGGCATTACTATTGAATTCTAAAATTTTTTCCTTCTAAAAATTTTTCTTGTTGATGGTGACAAGGATACAAAGCCTCCAATGATGTGTTAATGATTACCGTCTTCGTACAAATTTAGCAAGAAAAATTTTTATACTATTCATATTTTAATGACACTACCGGATTGCCCCTGGCCGCTTTTATCGCTTGAAAGCCGACCGTCAACAGGGCAATAAGCATTGTGAATCCGGCAGTGAAAAGGAAAATTGCAACACCCAATCTTGTTCTAAAGGCAAACTGCTGAAGCCACACCTTCATCACACCAAAGGATATCGGGAACGCAATGCAATTGGCAATCACCACCCACTTCACAAATTCTCTGGATAATAACCAAACAATGCCCGATTCCGATGAACCCAGTACTTTCCGGATACCGATTTCCTTGGTCCGCTGTTCAGCCATATAAGCGGCCAGTCCAACAAGTCCCAGGCAAGAAATGAATACGGCCAGGACAGAAAAATACTTAATAATTGAGGCCATCCGTTCTTCAGATCTGTAGAGCCGATCATAGGCTTCTTCAAGAAAATGGAATACAAACGGATATCCGGAGGAAAATTTCTGATATACGTTCTGGATATATTCGACAGACTCAGAACTATTTTCCGGCGTGATTTTTAAAAACATGTATCTGTAACGATTGGGTCCATGATGACTGTTCTCCGTTTTATAGTACAACGCGAGAGGACCGACGGGTCGGTAAAGAGGCATAAAATTAAAATTCTTCACGACCCCGATAATGGTAAAATGAAAGGAATCCCTTGAGAGTCTCAACCCCACGGGATTCTCTTTCCCAATGATGCGAGCGAATTCTTCATTGATAATAATTTTACCTGCGATATCAGAAGCTCCGGAAATGGTCTCCTTTCGATAAAAGGTTCCCTGGTCCATCCTGCCTTCAAAGGTATTTAAAAAGTCAGCATCAGTACAAAATCGAGATACCAATGGATTTGTACTGGGATCTCTGCCCTCCCATTCGTATCCACTATCATTGGAATATACACCAATCGGCGTAAAGGAAAGAAACGAAACATTTAATATATTGGGATGCTGGAGCAACTCCTGTTTCACTGCTTCATGATTTGCACTAAGTGATCTATTAAGAGGCAGATAGATGAGATCATTTTTATTGAATCCTGGATTCCGGTTTCGCATGTAAGTGAGCTGTTTATAAACAACAGTCGTCCCGATAATCAAACAGATTGAGATGATAAACTGTGTGACCACGAGAATTTTCCTGAAACGGGTGTTCTTCGCTCCCGATCCGAGAGAGCCGTGGAGTATTTTTACAGGTTGAAAAGCAGACATAAATAACGCAGGATAACTCCCGGCGATGAGACCTGTAAACAGGGCAATTCCTGCGAAACCGGATATTAAGGCCGGATGATATAAGAGGTTGAATGTTAATTCTTTTGCAGTGAGATCATTGAAAACGGGGAGGAATAAAACAACCAGAACCACTGCAAAACCGAGCGAGATAAAGGACAACAGGATGGATTCGCTGTAAAACTGCCTAATGATATGCTTACGATGTGCGCCGGCCACTTTTCTCATGCCGATTTCTTTCGCTCGGTTGCCGGAACGTGC
>CAZYTI010000161.1:0-7866 GCA_964650065.1 uncultured bacterium | reverse complement strand
ACCGTTAAAAAGACCACCACCATCGATCCAAAAAGAAATATCCCATAGAGTTTTAGATTGCCCTTGCCTTTGGGTTTTCCCTTTTCCGATGGATTCGGTTTAGTTTCCCCGGTTGAATCTATGTTATCTTCAAAATTCACGGTTGCTCAAACCTCCCGTGAGCATAAAATGTGCTCACCAAATCATCGAGAATGAACTGTTCTTTTCTGGCAAGATTTATCATATAGTCAAAATGTTTTCTTTCCCTCAATTTTTCCAAAATCTTCTTCTCTTTCGTTGCTGCAATAAGATCCTGTCGCCTTGCTTCCATTTCCGTTCTGGCATCCCGAATGCAATCCCTCTGAGTCTCAATATCCCTTCCTAATTTTCTCAAATATTTAAAACAGAGATCCATCTCTGCGGGATTGATTCTGTCCTCGGCCTCCTTGGCCTCAATTTGCTCCCGGCACCCGCTTTCTTTTTTAAAAAGTTCGTCTAACTTCCTCTCCTCTTCTACCACACGGGATTTTGCCCTACCCAAATCGATCATACGCTGCTTTTCGACCTCTTCCTTTATTTCCATGACTTTTTGGAGTCTAAATTGAAACTTTTTCATGATTCGACTCCCATTTCATCTGCATGGGATTTTACAGGCACTTCAGACAATCCGATCAACTTCTTAATCGTCTCAGGATACGACACTTTTTCTTCAATCTGCTGTTTTAAGAATCCATTGACAGAATCAATTATAGAAAGGGCCCGATCGATCTTGGGATTACTCCCCTGAGCATAGGCACCTATGTTAATAAGATCCTCTGCCTCTCTATATGTGGCCAACATTTCTTTGATCTGGTATGCAGCATCACGGTGTGCTTCGGGTATCACATCGTTCATGACCCGGCTTACGCTTTCCAAAACGTCCACAGCCGGATAATGACTCATGGAAGACAATCGGCGTGATAGCACGATATGGCCATCCAATATCGAACGAACTGCATCTGTCACCGGCTCCGTAAGATCGTCGCTTTCCACAAGAACAGTATATAAACCCGTGATACTCCCTATCGGTCCGGTTCCGGATCTTTCCAACAATTTGGGCAGCAGCGTGAAGACCGAGGGTGTGTATCCTTTTGTCGTCGGTGGCTCACCCACTGCCAGACCAATCTCCCTCTGGGCCATGGCGATCCGTGTGACCGAGTCCATCATCAGCATGACACGGAGACCTTTGTCCCGAAAATACTCGGCAATGGTCGTGGCCCCCAGGGCACCTTTGATTCTGAGAATAGCTGCTTGATCGGACGTCACAATAACGACCACCGACCGTCTCAATCCCTCTTCTCCCAGATCCCGTTCAATGAACTCTCTGACCTCTCGACCTCGCTCACCAATAAGGGCGATGACATTGACATCGGCTTCTGTATTTCGTGCGATCATCCCCAGAAGGACACTCTTCCCAACACCACTACCGGAAAATATGCCAACACGCTGTCCTTCACCACAGGTCAACAGACCGTCAATAGAACGGATACCCGTCGCTATGGGTCTGGTAATCCGCATTCTGGTCAGGGGATCGGGAGGACTGGCATGAATCGGACGTTTGCCTTCAATATCGACAGGCCCTTTACCATCAATGGGTTTTCCCATGCCATCGAGAATCCGTCCCAGGAGACCTTCTCCGACTGGAACCGAGATGGGTTCTCTATGAGGAATGATCTCCGATTCATTACTGATCCCTTCCACCTGTCCGAAGGGCATCAATAGGAGTCGCCTTCCCCGGAGTCCAACGACTTCGGCCAATATTTTTCGAGTCCCATCCAGGGATGAAATCCAACATACATCACCGATGGTCATGGTTGGCCCGACCGATTCAACAATAACGCCCACAACCTGACTCACACGTCCACACCGTCGCATGGGCGTACACTTCTGGACAACATTGACGTATTTCTGCAGATCCGGAATGACCCCATTTTCTACATCAACAGGTGCCATCATACCGCCTCCAACAGGCTATCAGTAATTTCACTCAATTGGGTCTCCAACTGTGCATCAATGATCCCGGAATCCGTTTCAACCACACATCCACCGGGATTGACACGATCATCCTCTTTAATTTCAAACTCCTTCACACCCTGGACAGAACTCAGTATCTCACCTTCATATTCTTTCATCGTGTGCCAGTCTGAAGGATGAATCTTGATACTCACTCTCTTTTTATCCTCTACGAGTTTCAATGATTCTTTGGCCACAGCCTTGATAATGTCACGGTCTGTCTGTACTTCACGGTGTAGGATTGTCTTTGCCACCGAAATTGCCAATTGTACGATCATCGATTCTGCGTCACGTAAGAGGATTTCACGTTTATCTGCCAATGTTTCCAACATCGTTGTCAGGTTGGCCATCACATCTTTAATTTCCTCACGCCCCTCCTGTATCCCAATCGCTTTCCCATCATCATAACCATGACGGTAAGCCGCTTCAGATCTCTCCTGGGATTCTTTTTCCAGTTCTTCATAGATCGCCGGACCCAATGTGATGCTCTGTCCGTATAACAGGTTTCGAAACCGGGCCTTAAAATGATCTTTATTCACCATGGATGGCGCCAGGCGAAAGCCCCTCACATTTCGGTTTATTTTCATCCTATGCTCAGACAATGATCTCCTCCGTTGATCCCGGACTCCCCATGACGATCTCCCCTTCTTCATCCAGCTTTCGCACGATATCCACGATCTTTTGTTGTGATCTTTCCACATCACGAAGCTTCACTGGTCCCATAAATTCCATTTCTTCCCGAATCATGGTGGCCGCTCGTTCAGAAACGTTATCTAAAATTTTGTTTTTAATTTCTTCGCTTCCAGCCTTGAGTGCGAGGCTGAGTTCCTTCATGTCCACATCTTTGAGAACACGCTGTATGGAACGGTCATCCAGGAGCAAGAGATCTTCAAACACAAACATGAGATTCTTGATTTCTGAAGCCAATTCGGGATCTCTCTGACTCAAGCTGGACAGTACGGCTTTTTCCGTCGTCTGTCCCGTTTGGTTCAATACGCCGGCAGCCATCTTGACACCGCCCAACTGATTTCCACTGGCATTAAATTCCACCCTCGACTCTAAAACCCTTTCAACTTCTTTGATAAGGTCGGTGGATACACGATCCATAGTGGCGAACCGATACATGACATCATTTCTCATTTCTTGAGGCAAATTCCCCAGAATAGAAGCAGCCTGGGTCGCATCCAATTGCGTCAGCACCAGAGCGATGGTCTGCGGATGTTCTGATTGCATGAAACTGAGGAGCTGCTCAGTATCTAACTTCTTAAGGACATTAAACCCGCGAATTTCCATAGACCTCTGAACTTTTTTAATAACTTCCAGTGCTTTTGTACTTCCCAGAGCCTGTTCCAATACTTCCTTGGCATAATCTAGCCCCCCCATAGCGATATATTCCTGAGCGATGACCATTTGCCGGAACTCATGCTTCACAGTAGAGAGCATCTCAGCCGGGACATTTTCAAGATGAGCGATTTCACGGGTGATGGCTTCGACTTCCTCTTCATTCATCTCTTTGAGCACCAACGCCGATGCCTTAGATCCCACGGCGACCAGGAGAATAGCGGCCTTTCTTCGCCCATCGATTTTTACTTTACCCTCTCTCGGCATATTATTCCTCTATCATCCAGTATCTCAGAAGTCTTGCTGCTAAAGTTGGTTTTTCTTCAGCAAAATTCGAGATTTGCTTTAAAAGTGTGGCACTCTCCACCGCTTCCGGTGTTGCATTGTCTTCAATATTGGGCACAACGGTTGCTGCCGTAGAAAGAGATACGGTTGGAGTCGAAACCGTGGGCAGGCGTAGTTTCACTTTTTTCAACTTGGATCGCAGGATAAAAATCAGGATGAATAAAAATACGACCGGCAACACTTTTTGGCCCACTGAAATCAAAACTTCCGGCTGGGTGTAAAAAGGCGGTGCTTCCGGTATTGCCTCTTCCTGGGGTGTATAAAACTGAATATTCCTGATCTCCAATTGGTCGTTCCGAAGCGGATCAAATCCAACAGCATTTTGAACCACTGCGGTGAACATCGCCATCTCATCGGCCGTTCTGGGCCGATATTCCTCCTGGTCTACGCCGTTGGCATCCGGCGTCATGATAATCGATCCATCCACGATAACCGCGACTGACAACCTCTGGATATTTCCTACACTGTTGGTAATGTGTTCGATGGTTCTGGGGACCTGATAGTTGGTAATGGTATGCTGTGTTTGACCGCTATTTCCCCCTGCAGCGGGAGTGGATGTCTGATCCGTAATCTCTTCGCTTAATACGGCCACGTTATCGGGATCGTAGCGTTCATCCGTGCGTTCAATTTTTTGGAAGTTTAAATCGGCAGAGACACGTACAATGGCCTTGGCCTCCCCTAAAACTGTGGCCAACATGGACCGGGATTTCTCCTCCAGATAACCCTCTACATTCTGTCGAAGCTCCAATTGACTGGAAGACAATCCAATGACAGAATCCTGCTTCCACCGATTGGAAAGAATGTTTCCGTGAGAGTCGACCACTGTGACGTTTTCGGCCATGAGTCCTTCCACACTCGCAGCCACCAGATTGGTAATTCCAAAGATCTGGTCTTCACTTACCCGTCTTCCGGATTGTATATTGAGCACGATGGATGCCGTCGCATTCTGCTGATCCTCCTTAAAAAGGCGCTCTTCCGGAATGACGATGTGTACCCGCACATCCTGAATACTCGCTATTCCCCGGATCGTACGGGACAACTCTCCCTCCAGGGCTCTCTGGAAGTTTATCTTTTGAACAAAGTCGGAAATACCGATGTTTTTCTTGTCAAAGACCTCATACCCGATTCCGCCACTGGTGGGCAATCCTTGACTTGCTAATTTCATACGCCATTCGTACACATCTTTTGAAGGGATTCGGACGGATCGGCCTCCTGAACCCAATTTATAAGAGACACCTTCGGTTCGCAGGGATTCAACGATCTGGTCAGCCTCTTTCAGATCCAGTTCTGAAAAGAGAAGGGCATAATCCGGTTTCGTGGCCCAGCGGAGAAGAAGAAAAAAGCCCACTAAGGTCACGAGAATCGTCGTACCTATCGTCAACTTCTGACTCGCTGTCATTCCTTTCGAGACGGACTGGATAGCATTTTTAAATTGATCAAAATCAGCCATATTATATTATCCTTTAATTCAACAGAACACCAATCATTTACACCTGCATCCGCATGAATTCATGGTAAGACTCAATGAGTTTATTGCGGATTTCCACAACCATCTCTAGGGCAATACTGGCCTTCTGCCCGGCAATCATGACATCGTGAATGTCTGTAATTTCACCGTTAACCATTTGCTTTGCTTTTGACCCTGCATCCTGGATCAATCCATTCACATCACTCAGATAGTCGCTCATCGTATCTTTAAAATCCTTTTCAGCACCTTTTACACCATTCGAAGAGGGGATTAAATTTTGCGACTGTCCTGAAATTCCGGAAATTGAATTCATGCTATTACTCTCCTCTTTTATTAACAAATTGATAAGTTCTTAACCTGTCACGTTTTCAAGTCAATACGCTTGCCCAATTCCAACTCATTCCGAATCGGTTGCTGCCCCTGACGATATGCCCGAATTCCCACATCCCGTCCCGGGGGTGGAAACAACTCATTGAGCATGGCCTTTTCTTCCGGACTGAGATAGTGAGAGAGTGGTGTGGTCCAATCCACATTTTGGGTCGGCTGCGTTTCTGGCGCTTTGATTTCTCCGGCCAATGAAGGTGTGACTTCCTCCTTTGGCTCAAATTTTGACGATTCGATTTTTTTCGATTCGTTTCTCAAATCCTGTGCTGAAGGAGTCGGGCTGGTATATGGGTTATAGGTCACTCTTGATGTATCGATGTTCATAATTCCTCCGGGAACTTTCCAAAGGTTTTCAAACCACTAAATTTCCAATGCCTTCTTCATCATACTCTTGGCGGCATTCATTACAGTCACATTCGCCTCATACGCCCTCGATGCAACCATCATATTCGTCATTTCTTTGATGAGATCTATATTCGGTTTCTTCACATACCCATCGGCATCGGCATGGGGATTATCCGGTTCGTATACTGTCTTATAGGGATTCTTATTTTCTAACATTCCCAAAGCTTCCACGCCACTACCCATCTTGGATGAACCGTTGGATCTGTTCGACACGGAATTGAATATGCTCCCAAAGGAATTTCCAATCTTTGTTTCGCTGAAACTAATCCGCTTGGGAGTATAAGGCTGACCGGTCGTGGGATCACTGGATTCTATATTGGCGATATTGCTTGCAGTGGTTTCAATGAACTTTCTTTGCGCCGAAAGCCCCGAGCCACTGATCCGAAAAACGGAAAATAATTTTTCAAGATTCATATCCATTTACTCCTAAAATTCTTTAACCTCTTCCACGAATGACCATTCTCAACGATCTAAATTTACCAGAGACGAGCTGAACAACAGTGGGATACAAAAGTTGATTTTCCGCCGATGCTCCCATCTCTTTTTCAAGATCTACACCGGCAGACTGTGCGTCACTCGTTACCATAACAGGCTGACTTCCACTACTTTTATTCCCAATCGGAATATGTCTGCTATCGGTCGCAAATCCATCAATCCCCTTTTTCCCCATGGCTCTTTTCAAATTATCTTCAAAATCTACTTCTTTCTTAGCATATCCGGGAGTCATCACATTTGCGATATTACTGGCAATGACTCTTTGTCGCTGACTTGAAACATTCAGAGCTTTCCCGAATAAGTTGATCCCCATACGTTCAAAAATATTAGCTATCATAATGCTCGATTCCTCAAAAAATACTAATGTTCATCCCCCTGAATGCAAGCAGCATGCCACAGAGGAATCTCAATTAGATACAATTACATAGTTTTATAAACTCTTGATTTTTTAAATATTAACCGATTGGGCAATTCTTCGGTAATACGAGGATAAAAGTGAAAATAATTTTTAGAGGGGAATATTTAACTATTTGGAGAGTATTTTCTATCTCATAGTGTATTAGAGTCTCAATATATTTTAAATTATAAAGAAAAGGCAAAACATAAAAAAAGGACACCATTTTAAAAACGACGTCCTTTTATTATTCTTATTCTAATATTGATATAGTATCTACATCAAACTTTTATAAATTGAAATCATGTACTTTCTACCATCCCGTATTCCCTGAGCTTGGTTCGAAGCGTTTTAATGGTAATACCCAGGGCCCTGGCCGTATGGGTTTTGTTCTCATTGAGTTTTCGATAGGTCTTCAATATAAGCCGCTTTTCGGCTTCGGCGATAGTCATATCCCCATTCAGGCCGTCATCCCCTTCCAACAGATCCCGGTTATCTTCCAGGAAGATAAATGTCTCCGGTTTCATCACCTCTTCCTTGTTTAAAATGACAGACGTTTCCAGACAATTTTCCAATTCCCTCACATTGCCCGGCCAATCGTAATGCATGAGTTGTTCCATCGCTTTGTCGGACAACGTTTTCTTTTTCTTATATTTGGTATTGTATTTCTCAAGAAAATGCTCCACAAAGAATGCAACATCCTCCCTCCGTTCTCTCAGAGGCGATAACTGGACCGAGACAACATTCAAACGGAAGAAGAGATCTTTCCTGAAGTTTTCCTTTTTCACCTCTTCCTTCAGGTCTCTGTTCGTCGTCGTAATCACACGGACATCCACCTGAACGGACTTTCCGCTGCCGACCCGTTCGAATTGTTGATACTGGAGGACACGCAGCAGCTTCGCCTGAACTTGGACGCCCAACTCCCCGATCTCATCTAAAAGAAGTGTCCCACCGTCGGCCAACTCGAACCTGCCCTTGGTCCTCAGGACAGCTCCGGTAAACG
>CAZYTI010000160.1:0-7885 GCA_964650065.1 uncultured bacterium | reverse complement strand
ACATTTATGCAAATGGAATCTTGTAAAAAAGTTCAACTTGTTAACTTAATAAAAGGTTAATCTGTGGGTAACAGATCCATAGGACGTCGCAGCTTCCTTAAATCCTCGGGCATGCTTGGTATTCATTTGGGTTGTCCGATCTGGATGTCGGGCGAGTCCTCTGGCCATCTATTCGTTTCCGAAGATACCAAAAAGTATATTCGTGAAGCCCGTTATTACGAGAAATTGCCCCACAAGAAGATACGGTGTAAGCTGTGCCCGCGTGAATGTGTCATCGATGACCGGGAACGGGGCTATTGTGGTGTCCGCGAAAACCGGGAAGGTGTCTATTATACACTGGTATATGCACGACCCTGCACATACCATGTCGATCCCATCGAGAAAAAGCCGCTCTACCACTTTCATCCGGGGAGTCTGAGTTTTTCCATTGCAACGGCCGGTTGTAATCTTAACTGTAAATTCTGTCAGAATTGGCAAATTTCTCAGGTACGCCCGGAAGAGGTATCCAGCTATTATTTACCGCCGCAAAAATTAGCTGAAATGGCCGGGGATTCGGATTGTGTCTCCATTGCCTACACCTACAGCGAGCCTACGGTATTTTACGAATACATGTTCGATTCGGCGATTGCCGGTCACATGCGCAATGTCAAGAGTGTGGTGATCACTGCCGGGTATATTTCCGAAGAGCCTTTGGTGGAACTCTGTAAAAACGTCGATGGGATCAAGGTCGACCTCAAGGCATATTCCGAGTCTTTTTATAAGGATCTCGTCGCAGGCGAATTACAACCTGTCCTGGACAGTCTCGTGACCATTCGAAAAATGAACGTGTGGCTGGAAATTGTCTATTTGGTTTTGCCGACATTGAACGACGATGAGAAGGAGTTGAGAGACCTCGCTCGTTGGATTAAGGAAGACCTGGGTCCGGATGTACCCATCCATTTTACCCGGTTTTATCCTCAATATCGATTGAAGAATCTACCGCCCACGCCAATACGCACTCTGGAACGGGCCAAGGAGATCGCCGATGCCGAGGGTTTACATTATGTCTATATCGGCAACATGCCGGGACACGCTGCTGAAAATACCTATTGTCCCAAGTGTGGAAGATTGGTCATCCATCGAATCGGTTATCGCATCAGGAAGATAGATTTAAATAATGGACGGTGTGCCGGGTGTGGGACGATCATCCCCGGTGTCTGGGGGGATGGTTGATAAAAATAATCACCACGGATTGACACAGAATAGCACGGATATAAAAAAACGTGTTTAGGACATTATTTCTCTGTGTAATTCCGTGCTATTCTGTGGTGAATTTTTTTGTAAACTTATCAGAGGTATTGGCATGCGATGTCCCGGACAGGACACCAGATACTGGAGTCCGGATTCTGTTTTCGAAATGAACTGCCCCCAATGTGGAATGGCCATCGAATTTTTTAAAGACGATCCTTTCCGGAAATGTTCGAACTGCAGCCACAAACTTCGCAATCCAAAACGCGATGACGGATGTGCCTCTCACTGTGCGAATGCGGATAAGTGTGTCGGCACTCGTAAGTCAAAGGATTAAAATCCAAACCATACCCTACCTGAAGACATCAATGGTGAATCGGAGATTCACCCAATTTCATTTGTAAATGAACACAGAATTTTGTAGATTATTATAAATTTGTACAATATTCAACAAACCGATTCTCATGGATACATCAATGGTTGATGGTGCAGCAGAGGAAAAAAGGATTTTTGATATTCATTTTTGGATCATCGCGGTGCTGGTCATCCTAATTTCCGCCCTTCATTACAACACACCCACCGAGTTTCACCATTATCATGAACTCTTTCGCAGATTATACTACCTGCCCATCATTCATGCGGCATACCGGTTCGGATTCCCGGGTGGCATTATCACTTCGGTAGCAGTCAGTTTGATCTATCTGCCCCATGTGATCTTCCAATGGGCAGGCCCTTTTTTGGGCAATCTGGTTCGATTCACGGAAATCTTGGTCTATATCATCGTGGGCAGCCTGGCAGGATTTCTTTCGGGACGGGTTCAAAAGGAAAGGGATCGGTATAAAAAAACAGCGGACAAACTGGAAGACTCTTACCAAAAATTAGAAAGCCAGACCATACAACTTTCGGAAATGGAATCACAACTTCGAACTGCAGATCGATTGGCCGTCCTGGGAGAGCTTTCGGCATCCCTGGCCCATGAGGTCCGGAATCCATTGGGATCGATAAAGGGCGCTTCGGATATTCTAAAAAACCGTTGTTCGGAAGATGAGGTCGTTCAGGAATTCACCCGTCTACTCATCAAAGAAGTCGAACGATTGAACAAAGTCGTAGAAAATTATCTGGGAATGGCCAGAAAAGCGCCTGATCATATTGAGAAGGCAGATTTGAAAAAAGAAATTCAATCGGTGCTTGAAATACTGGGGCATCCCATCCGGAAGCATCGTATTCACGTATCATGTCACTTTGCCGAACAGCCACAAATGATTTCAATGCAGGATGTTGAAGTGAGGCAGGTTTTTCTCAATATCCTGTTGAATGCCATTTCAGCAGTTGAGAAGGATGGACGCATCGACATTTTGACGACTTTGGCCGAGGGTGAAGTGCAGGTCGTCATCAAAGATACGGGTATAGGCATCGAATCCGATAAGTTACAAAAGATTTTTCATCCTTTCTTTACTTCTAAAGAAAAAGGAACGGGATTGGGCTTGGCCATAGTCAAACGAATCATGGAAACCCATGAAGGGCAAATCGAAGTAAAAAGTGAGATGGGTAAAGGCACTACCGTGGTACTTACCTTTCTCTGTGTACTCTGTGGTTAATTTTTAACAATACCTATGGGAGAAAGATGAAAGGATCGGTTCGTATCCTATTGATCGATGATGATGAGAGTTTGTGCCGCGTTCTTGAACATCAGTTAAAGGAAGTCGGTTTTATTGTTCAATCGGCATTGAAAGGAAAAGAAGGACTGGCGCAGTTTGAGAAGGGCCGATTTGATGTGGTCATTACCGATCTGGCCATGCCCGATTTGGGGGGAATGGAGATCCTGAGAGAGATCCGTTCGAAGGACAATCGTACGGTTGTCATACTCATCACGGCATATGGGACGGTCGAGAATGCAGTCGAAGCCTGCAAGATGGGTGCCGACGATTATGTGACGAAACCTTTTGGAATCGAACAACTGCGGTTCGTTATCGAAAAAGCTTATCGATTCCGTGAATTGGAAAGAGAAAATGTCTCTTTGAAGGCCCAGTTGGGTGATCGATACGGATTGGAGACTTTTGTAGGACAGAGCGTGGGATTACAGGAGGTTTACAGGCTGATACAAAAAGTCGCTCCCACGGATACCACGGTTTTGATTCAGGGCGAGAGTGGTACAGGTAAGGAATTGGTGGCCAGAGCAATTCATGCCCTTAGTGCCCGAAAGGGTCAACCCTTTGTACCCGTGGACTGTGCCGCCATTCCTGAGACGCTCATCGAAAGTGAACTCTTTGGTCACGTCAAAGGTGCTTTCACCGGCGCATTGAGAGATCGAAGGGGCAAGTTCGAATTAGCCGAAGGCGGTTCGCTCTTTTTGGATGAGATCGGCGATTTTAAAGAAGAACTGCAGGCAAAATTATTACGAACACTCCAGGAGAGACAGATTGAAAAGGTGGGATCCGATCAATCAGACCCCGTCAACGTAAGAATCATTGCCGCGACCAATCGGGATCTGGCGCTTGCCGTCCGTGAATCATCGTTTCGGCAGGATCTGTACTACCGGTTGGCGGTTGTGGTCATTCAGATTCCACCCTTACGTGACCGCAGAGAGGACATTCCCGAACTGGTCGATCATTTTATGCAAAAATATGCCGGGGAAAAAAAGGTGACGGTTGATAAGGACGTATATCGGGTCTTGATGGGGTACGACTGGCCAGGCAATGTGAGGGAGTTGGAGAACACGGTGGAGAGGGCGCTTGTCCTGGCGGACGACAGCATCATCCGGGTCAGAGACGTTCAGGAATATCATTCGAGAATGACATCTTCGGGGGCGCATTACCAAAATCAGACTCTGGAAGCCATCGAAAAAAAAGCCATCGTCGATGCATTGAGAAATGCCCATGGGAATCGCTCTCAGGCGGCCAGAAACCTCGGTATTCCGAGACATATCCTCCTGTATCGGATGAAAAAATGGGAGATTCATTAGGCTGTAGGAATGCCCGGATGTTTTTTTCCTGGATTCTTTAGGTATATAAGAATTGAGTAAGAAATAGTGAAGCTTCACTTCAATTCGATACATACTGGTTACTGGTTTCTGGTTTCTGGTAAAAGAAAGAGAAAGGAAAATTGACTCCTCTGGGCCAAGTTACGCTTGGAGCGGAAATAGTCCCCAAAGCTGTACTTTTTTCCACTTGCTTTTATCAAACTAATCGTTTATAATAGTACAGAATAGAGCCACACACTTAAAGTGAGTTTACTATCTCTGAGGGAGAGGTGAACGAACTATCCAGTGGAGGCGGACATGGTGGGGAGAGTAATTAATTATTTGCCGAGTTCAAGAGGTGGAGTGCATCCTCCTGGAGGTCGGCTTTTTATTTAGCCTGAGAAAAAAATAAACTGCGTTCTTTTTGCAAGCGCATAATGAATATAATATTTCGGAATTTTTGAAATTAGAATCATGCATCCTTTCCCAATACGTAGACACCCGCCAGGGTATTTAATACCCAAGACCTGCTTGGGTATTGACAAAGGGAGGAGGGTGCGACAGAATCTATAGGTTGTGCCGAGAAAGACACTTCCTTTGTAAGGTGTCAAGAATAGGTTATTACAAATTTATAAAAAATTTAAATTTTCAAATTAATGAGGGTATATAATATGTCAAGTAGTATAGTTAGAGATAAAGATGATCCAAAGCCTGAGAATTCACAAATAGTAAACCCCGATGAAAACATTACATCCCCTCTTGTTCATAAAACGAACGAGATAAATAATAAAATAATTCATAAACAGACGGACACTTTGCACAAAAAGAAATTTCTTTCTATACAGTCTCTTATTAATAGTGACGACGCCTCTCAATGGACGATTGCCATTTTGACACTATTTCTTGTTCTCCTATCTGCAGTTAGCATAATTTTTACATGTCGTCAAATTTCGATTTATAACAATATGACAAAATCTGATCTCAGGGCATATATTTCTGTCAAACAAATAACTCATAATCTTTCAGTTGGAGAAAAACCAAAAGCCACTGTTCATTTCATAAATATTGGGAAAACACCTGCTTATCAACTTAATCATGCAATGGGAATTAAAATAGGTGGAACTGGAATTTATCAAGCAGAAATTGATACCCTTGAAAGACATATTGAGTTTAACAATACCGCAATAGGGCATTCAATTGATTTTTCTCAAACCATTGAATCGGAGAGTATCCTTACAGATTTGTTATTACAAGAAATCTTGGATGGAAAAAAGGAGTTTTATGTATTCGGCAAATTCAAATATATAGATAAATTTGGCGATCCTCATTTTACCAGATATTGTCATTTCTTTAAATCTCAGGCTAAAACATTTTATATCTATGAAAAATATAACGATTCAGACTAGATAATAATAAGGCGTCAATTTTCGTTTGATGAAAATTAATATAAAAACGGTAGAACAAAAAACTGGAGTTGACCATTGTCCTGTCACGGCCCTTGCAATCGAGTCGTTCTTCCTGGCGCATGCCTTACCTTAAGCAAGGCCCGCGCCAGAACAGCTGGCAACTCAGTTTTAACGTTATGGCAGTAGGAAAATATATGAAATTGGGAATTGATAAATTCTCAGGAATTTGGGTGTCAGAAGTTAACTACAAAATAGAAATTATTAAAATTGATAATACTTCCGCAGTAGTATCTATTTATAATCCAAAAGGGATACCAATCAACAGGCCTTACTTTGATGATAAACCTACTATTAAAATGCCTGCTTCTTACGATGATTATAATGGTGACTTCACGGTAGATCTATGGAAAAACAAAAGTGGTTTTGAATTGGATATTATTTACGAAGCGGAGTATGAATTAGACCAATTTAAGAGAGAATCTATCATCCCAGCAATATCAAGATATGAAGAGGATTATTATTTAGATCAATACTATGGATTATTTGGCGATCTTAAACATTTCACTAAAATATGTGTTAATCCTTAAGTGTGTCGAAAAGAAAAAAACAATCTAAAAAGAAACTAACTGGTGATAGCCGTATTAATGATGCTAAAAAATGGCTGGCAAATCACTATCCAAAGGACTTAGTACCATCATATTGCAAAAGATACGGTGTGAGTTCTAATGTAGCTGAAAAGGAATTAATTCAGCTTGGCTTTTATGATGATATATTTATCCAACATTTCGAAAGAGAAGGGATAGATTGGGAATATCGAGTAGAGCCATTATCCGGGGAAATGGTTGTAGTGCCAAAAGATATAGAAGAACATGAAATGTATGAAATACACAATTTTTTTTAGCAGGTGTAACTTGGCCAATACGTTAGTACTCGGACGTGCCTGTTAGTTCTTTTAAGTAATGCTTTAGACAGCTTGCGCTGTACATGACGCGCTCTCGCAGTGTGGAATAGTAAATAGCAGTTGGATTAATTATCATCTTCTTCTTAAATACATTTTGGGCTTTATTTTTTATTTCCGGATCGATCCGGGCTTGAATAATTGCAGTTTTCGCCATTTGTTACTCCGGATGTTAATTTTAAATTGTAATGACTATTTCAGTAATGTCAGTGCTTACACAGTAAACCACCGGGCAACATCAAAACATAGGCTTTTTTAATAAGGTCCAATTCAGATACTAATTATTTTAAAATGTTTGAGGTGGGCAATGAATATAAAATTAATTCACTATTTGAGCACAGGAGAATACCCGGCTCGTATTCATGATAAGCTGTGTAAAATGGTTCTCTTCTTTTGTTGCATCGCGTTCCTGATGCCACACGTCACTTTTTCACAAAAACAAAAACCGGATATTTCCAAACGATTAAAAGGTCCGCCATGGATTCAAAAAGCGGAAGAAGTGACTGCTCTGAAAGGACGCGTTCGTGCTGTACTTTCTGAGAACCTATGGAAAAAACAATTCACGCTTCCACAAAAACCTCAAAAACCTTATGGCACTGAACGGTTAAACCTAACGCCTGAGCTTCGACGTTTGTTTCGATGCTATTCTCTCGAATCTATATGGCGGTCCATGCAACAATTGGAATATCCCCTGGATAAACAAACTCGTATTGTAATTGACTATGCCGAATGGATTAAAAGGCGGCGAGCAGAGAGAGGCATGCGAAAGTACGCTCGTGATTATGATCCACCAAGACTAACCCGGATGATGTCCTCATTTGAGCTTAAATTTCCCGATGACACAAATTTGCATGTACTTCTGAAAGCATTACGAAAAGTTCCTGGGATTATATCAGCGGAAATGATTGTTCGGCCGGTATCTCAGGATCCCTATACCCCATATGATCCGGGTTGGGTCGATGAGACCGATCCGATTTACGATGAGACTTTAGCCAGAGGACGATGGGGATTTCACAATTCGGGGAGTGACCTGGGGCCTGAATATGTCGAAGATTTTGATATCGATTTACCTGAAGCATGGGATTTCCAGAGGGGTGATTTTGAAATCGTGGTTGCAGTCTTGGACGACGGCGTCGATGTGTCACACCCGGATCTCTATCTCAACATTTTCCTGAATAACGGAGAAGTACCCCATGATGTCGTTTCTCGTTTTCGTGATGCTGTCCTGGAGGGCGGATCATTGCATCGATTAACGTTTCACGATCTGAATGTCCCATACGTCATGGCGGCACTCGAGGATATGGGATATGTGAATACCAATGAAAATGACTATAT
>CAZYTI010000159.1:4068-7889 GCA_964650065.1 uncultured bacterium | reverse complement strand
CGAGAATGGAATGGGTTCCCCATTCACTTCATCGATTATATGACAAATATTTTTTAGTGGCTGACCTATCCCACGATGGGATTTGCAATCGGTTAACTTCTCAGCAACCGGATTCATATATGTTATGATTCTGTTCATATCAGTACTTATCACTGCATCGCCAATGCTATTCAACACGGATGAACGCCAGCGTTCTTTTTCCTCTACTATCATTTCCATTTTATGTTTATATAGAGCCATTTCAATGCTTGCGTGTATTGCTGTTTTTTCGAATGGTTTGATGAGATAGGCGAAAGGACCTGTTGCCTTGGCCCGCAGAAGCGTTTGTTTATCGGAATGGGCAGTCGTATATACAATAGGAATGTTGTGGATCTCCTTAATCTTCTGGGCCGTTTCGATACCATCCATTTCTCCCTTGATTCGTATATCCATAAGAATAAGATCCGGCATCATTTCTGTTGTCTTTTGAATGGCTTCCTCTCCCGATGCAGCCACTCCACACACATGGTATCCCAAATTACTGACAATTTTTTCCATAACCATTGATTGTATTTTTTCATCCTCAACTACCAATATTTTTGCTTCAACCATACGCTTGAATCCTTTCAAAAAATCGTCTTTACTCCTCCATACACGTGCAGTCAATAGAACAAAGACAATGCCATAAATTTATTATTGCTTTAACTAATATAATAATTAAGAGGTTAGGGCTTTGATTGTTTTAAAAAAGAATTCCCATTTCTTAGACAGCCATTCTCAGAATTGGGAATTTTGCATTGATTGATTTCGAAATTGTCTTTAAAAAAAGGCAGGAACCATAATGGAGAACTAACAATTCAAATTTTTCTTGTATTCTTTCAATCTTCTGTAAAGCGTTGTTCGCGTCATACCCAGAGCCTCGGCAGCGTTTTTTTTATCCCTTCCGTAGCGCTGCACAACAGATTGAATATGACTTTCTATCACTTCATCTAATTTTAAAATTGTACCGGAAGTATCCGATGAGGTATCGGAAGCGCACAATCCGGGGAAGTGATCAACCGACAGAGGATTCCCCTGGGCCAGAAGCAAAGCTCTTTCGATGACATTCCTCATTTCTCGGATATTGCCGGGCCATGAGTAGTTGGACAATAATAGACTCACATGTGGAGATAAATCAGTGCTCCTTGCTCCATGACTCTCTAACATATATTGAATGAATCCCGGAATATCCTCTCCTCGCCCTCTCAGGGGCGGGAGCATAATGGGAAATACATTGATTCGAAAATAAAGATCATTTCTGAATCGTACTTCTTCTATTTCCTTTTTGAGGTCACGATTGGTGGCACAGATCAAACGAAATTCACTTTTCCGTATCTTCACCTCTCCCACACGACGAAATTCTTTCTCTTCGATGACTTTTAGGAACTGTGCCTGGACCGATAAATCCATATCACTGATTTCATCAAGGAAAAGAGTCGCTCTATTGGCTACTTCGATGAGTCCCTGCTTGTCCTTAACGGCCGATGTGAAAGCGCCCCTGGCATGACCAAATAACTCGCTGGCAAGAAGCTCGCCTTTAAGGCTGGTACAGTTTATCTCGACAAATGGATTCGATGCTCTGTTGCTGTGTTCATGGATCCAACGGGCAAGAATACCTTTCCCTGTTCCGGTTTCACCCTGAAGTAGAATGGTGGAATCATTATCTGCAGCTATTGTCGCTAACTCGAGCACATCCTTTATTGCCGGGCTTTCGCCAAAATACGGTCGAAATTCTTTTTTCAGTCGTTCTCGGGTTTGATGATCCTTACGAAGGACTCCTATTTCCAGACTTTTTCTTAAAAAAATCTCTAACTCCGACAAATCAACCGGTTTGACCAAAAAATGATCGGCTCCTCTTCGCATGGCCTCCACGGCAAGAGGCACATCACCATGTCCAGTGATGACCACGATGGCTAAATTCGGATATTCTTCTCTCAAGTCCGGAATCCATTCCAGACCGTTCCCATCCGGTAGTTTTAGATCCAGTAGAATGGCATCATATTGCTTGGAAGAAATTTGTTTTTTTGCCTCAATCAATGTGGGTACAGCTTGCATATCATATTTAAATTTGGATAGATATTTTGAAAAACCAAAACGGGTTCCAGGTTCATCATCGACCAAGAGAATCTTCGGATTCATAAAATCTCCTCATTTGCTATTGGCAATAAAATTTCAACAGTACATCCCGGAGGCGGTTCATTATTTTTTACTTTGACTTCTCCACCATGGTTCTCGACAATCCTTTTGACCAGGCTCAAGCCCAGACCGACACCTACACTCCGTGTCGTGTAAAAAGGTTCAAAAATTTTAGTCAAATTTTCGGGCGGAATGCCATCACCACTGTCTACTACACGCAAAGAAAGCCAATTGTCATCATGGTATTGCAGGTACAACTCTACTTTACTTCCCTTTGGGCTGTGTTGTGCTGCGTTCTCTAACAGATTTAATATGACCTGCTGAAGCTTTGAGCCGTTTGCAAACACTTCCAGGTTCTCCATTCGATAAGGATGGATCGAATGATCAATATGCGTGTCGTAAGTCGTCGTTTCTTTCCACAACTCAATAGCCGATGAACAAATTGCAGGGAGGGATTCTTTCTGGAAACTGGACTCTTGGATGGGTTTTCCTAACTCTAATAAATCTTTCATTAATAAAGCCAGATGATTGACCTGAGTACGAATGTAGCTAAGAAAAGTCTTATGCTCTGCGTTTTCATCCAGGTCTTGAGCCAATGCTTCCGTCGTCGCTTGTATCGCGTTTAAAGGATTTCTGACCTCATGGGCAACACCGGACACAATTTGTCCTAAAAACTGTAATTTTTCCATTTCCCTCATTTTCACTTCCCATTGCCTTCGTTCCGTAATATTCTGGAAAATGAGCACAATACCGATGACATTTCCTTTTTCATTCTTGATAGGTGCCATTCGGTAATCGATGGGTATTCTCCGTCCATCGCTGACAGCCAACACCGTACGTTTTGAAGAATGTATGAGAATCCCCTCCTTCAATACTTTATCAATTTGAATATCGACGGGCTTGTCATCCACCTCATCAAAAAGCATGAAGAAATCCCTTAAAGTTTTACCAAGGGCCGCGTTCAATTCTACACCAGTCAATTCCTGAGCAACCGGATTCATAAACATGATCCGGGCATTCGCGTCCGTTGCGATCACGCCATCACCGATACTTTTCAATGTTGTTAAGAGCCAGGATTTACTCTCTCTTAACTGTTTTTCTATTTTGTTTTTGTATACGGCGACTTCGACAGCTATATTTAACTCTCTTAACTCAACAGGTTTGAGTAGACAACCAAATGGTTCGGTCAATTTTGCTCTCTTCAGCATGCTTTCATCAGAATGTGCCGTAAGATAAATTACCGGAATGGAATAGAGTGAGCGTATGACACGAGCCGCTTCGATACCATCCATTTCTCCCTTTAATTTAATATCCATCAACACCAGATCAGGTCTTTTGCTTTCGATCTGCGATATCGCTTCCTCTCCGGATGTAACAAAAGGAAAGACATCATACCCTAACTTTACCAATTGATTCGTTAAATATTTTGCCATAATGTATTCATCTTCAACAATTTGTATTTTTATCTTATTCATCATCACCCACGTCTAATTTTAAGTTACGCCTGAATGTAAATTTAAACATTGTCCCGTTCTTCTCTCTGACTTCCAGTGCTCCTTCTAACTGCTCCACTACTGAACTGACGAGTCTAAGACCCAGCACTGCGCAGGTTGACGGACGACTACTTCGACTGTTTGATTTGGGTTGACTTGATTTAAGTGTTTTTG
>CAZYTI010000159.1:0-4058 GCA_964650065.1 uncultured bacterium | reverse complement strand
GTCTAAGACCCAGAGTCTTTGGATTTCGAATATCGACTTGTTTTGGGAGCCCAATTCCGTTGTCCTTGACAGAGACAATAAATCCTTTGGAATCCGAATGAAGTGCAACGTCAATACGTCCTTTTCTTCCGTCCGGGAAGGCATACTTTATTGCATTGGTGATCAACTCATTGAGGATCAATCCACAGGACACTGCTTGATCGAGACCGAGAAAAACCTCCGCATTTTCAATGCGAAATTCTATTTGATCTGGATCAACACAATAAACAGAAAATAAAGTACTCGCTAAACCCCATAAATAATCATTGAGATCAATTTTTGCAAAATCATCCGACTGGTATAAGCTCTCATGGATAATGGCCATTGATCGGACACGATTCTCACACTCATTGAGTATTGACAACGTCTGCTCATTTTTAACATGCTCCGTTTGAAGATTGAGCAAGGCACATACTATTTGTAAGTTATTTTTAACTCGGTGATGGATTTCCTTTAAAAGAACCTCCTTCTCGTTAAGGGATTCTTTAATCTTCCGCTCGGCCCGCTTCCGTTCAGTGATATCCCGAACAATATCCTGTACAATTCCTTTCGATTCATCAACGATTCCGGAACTGATCTCGACATCGATGATTGCACTATCCGATCGGAAAAATTTCGATTCAAGCCTGACATTTCCTTTACTTTTTGTGGTTTCAATGGCTTTTTCTACATGGGGTACTGATTTTTCTTTGCGCAACTCATTAATATTGAGGTGTGTGAGTTTCTCCCGTTCCATACCCACCATCTCACAGGCTCGGTTGTTGACTTTCATGATGTCTCCATTCAGATTATGGAGAAAAATTGCATCATTCGATTGTTCGAACAAATTTCGGAACCTTATCTCACTTTCCCGCAGGTCTTCTACGGCTTGTTTTTTCGCGCGCTCTGCTAATTTGCGATCAATAACTTGCCGAATGAGAGCCAACAATCGCTCCATATCCAGGGGCTTCGTCTCATAAGCCACGACCTGTCTGTGTTTTACCGCTTCAACGACACTCTCAAAGGATGCAAAAGCTGTAATAATAATATACTCCATATCCGGTACCATCTCATACAATGTCTCGATCAGCTTCAATCCGTTGATGTCCGGCAGCTTCATATCAATGAGGGTGAGATCGAATTTTTTTCTACGGCCCAACTCAATGGCCATCTGTCCATCCGAGGCAATTTCAATTGAATACCCATGCTCATTAAATATATCACAAAGGTTTTGAGTCAGCACCTTATTGTCGTCGACAATAAGAATATTAATTCCATCTTGCATATCATGAACTTCTTCCTTCATTTTATCCAATTTACGACTCCCTGATGAGTTATCTATCATTAATCGGAAAAGTACAAACTATCTTTCAAACATTCTTTTTAGTTCATCCAATATTTTTATCAATCCATTCATATCGATGGGCTTCTCAAGACATGTATAGGCGCCGTTTCTAATGACATCATCGATCATGTCCTTCATGTCTAAGGTATGGTCGGTTATAATAATGACGATTAGACCGGGCCTGAGGTCGTGTATGACGAGATAAGATTCCAGTCCGTTGAGGGGAGGAAGCTTCATGTCCAGGAGCATAACATCGAAATTAGTTTCCTTTGCCTTTTCGATCGCCGAGTTACCATCTAAAGCAACAGCCACACGGTACCCTTTCTGACACAATACATCTTTGATATTTTTACAAATATTTTCATCATCGTCCACCGTGAGTATCATCATACCCTTACCCAAGGCATTTTCAATCAAACAAAACAATTTGTCAAAATTGACAGGCTTTCGGATTACACCGAACGCGCCGTTTTGCAGAGACTCGCGAATGAGCTCTTCCACGGCAAAGGCGGTCATCATAATAACCGGCGTATCGGGAGCGATTTGCCGCATCTTCTTGAATGTCTCTACCCCGTTCATAATCGGCATTTTGATATCCATCATGACGAGATGGAGCCCGTCTTCTTTCACGATATCGAGCGCCTTGACTCCATCGGTCGCTGTCAGGACTTCGTATCCTCTGAGTTCCAGTACGTCTTTCATATTCCGGGCGAATTCTTCATTGTCGTCCACGACCAGGATTTTAAGTTTTTCAGTCATTTCTCTTGCCTCCGGATTTGTTTTTCTTCCTGAGAGTAATCGGTTATCAGTCATCAGTCATCGGTCATTTGAAAAATTATCCTCTATCGATATTATGCCTGTGTACAAAATAGATCAGCTTTATTCATCATTGAACTTAACATTTTACTTACAGAACCATATTGTTCAATCCAATTATTTCGCTGCTCAATTGATAGGTAGTTACAATCCAGAGACGTTTCTATCCAATGTTGAGTCCCTTGCTGTTCTCCATCAGCATCAGTTAACTTACTGATAAAATGTCTCTTATAACCTCGTTTTGCCCAAGCTTCTGCAATTTGTGCGCCCACTGAACGTGATGAACGTCTTATCTGACTGATAAGTGAATATGTTTCTTCTTTTGGAAAGCTTTTAGTAACTTCATAAATGTCATGTGCCAAGCTCCTTGCACGTTGGTAGACCTCCAAATCTCTATAACTTTTTGCGAGTTTCATTTTTGATCCCAAATATCGATTAATCTCTCACACCGGATCACTGATCACCGTTTACGGTTAACCGATCACTGATCAACTCACCTTGTCCTCATATATTGGTAAACTAATAATAAACTTTGCTCCCTGTCCGGGTTTAGATTCGACTCTAATCGTACCTTCATGATTTTCGACAATCATTCTGGATATTGACAATCCGAATCCGATGCCCTGAGCCTTGGTACTGAAAAGTGGCTGGAAAACCTTCTCAATATGATCGGATTCGATGCCGCTCCCGGTATCTTGAAAGCAGACCTCCCCCCTGCCGTCCCGGTCTTTCTGTACCGTCACCGTCAACGTCCCCTTTTCTTTCATCGCATCGACCGCGTTCTTGACAATATTTTTGATGGCCATTCGGATCTGCTCTTTTTCCACATGAACAAGGACCTCCTCCTCGGGAAAGTGCCTGTTCACCTTGACCGTATCAGGCACATTGCTGGGGTTGATGCTGTCTGACACGAGCGATTTGAGTTCATGCTTGCTCATCACGGGTTTTTTCATCCGGGTCAGGTTGAGCAGGCTCTGGATGATCGACGTAGAGGTATTTACGCTGGATTTGATGCGTTCCAGATGCTGACTTACCTTCTCGTCAGCATCCTTCAGCCTCATCTTCAGGTAATAGACCGAACTGTCGATCACGCCCAGGGGATTCCGCAATTCGTGGGAGATGCTCCCGGAAAATTGCCCTAAAGTGGCCAACCGCTCTTTACGTACCAACGCTTCCTGTGCGGCTTTCAGGTCCTTACTCGTCCTGTTCAAGTCCTCAACCATATAAAGCATGGCTTTTTGGCTTTTGTCTAATTTCAGAACTTTTGCATTTAACGCTTTCGTCCTTTCGGTGACTTTGATCTCTAATCCGTCTTTTAATTTTTCAAGCTCCTTCCCCGTCTTCTTGCGCTCGGTGACGTCTTTTGTTATAGCTACAGAAGAAACTGGTTTCCCAGAAACATCATTAATAACACTTGCAGACAGTTCCGCTGGAAATTCCTTTCCATCTTTTGTCAACAAAGTATATTCAATATTCTTTACTGACCCCTCCTTAAAAACTTTCTCCGTATTCTTTATTGCTCTTTCCTGCTCTCTTTCCGGAAAAAACATCAATGCACTTTTACCAATTATCTCTTCTTTTGATGAGAAACCATGTAATTTTAATGTTGCTTCATTGCATTCAGTTATATTTCCTTCTAAATCGGTAACTGTAATTGAATCAGGGGATGACTCCAATATGTTCTTTATTTTTTCTTCAGAGTGTTTTAGTGTATTTTCTGTTTCTTTTATTTCTGATATATCCTGATGAATTCCAATCATATACAAAGCTTTATTGTTTTTATCTTTTCTCAATACAACTCCATTAGAAGAAATCCAAACATATTTACCGGATTTATTCCTCAACCGAAATTCAACAGAATACTTCTCCGCACGTCCTT